>DATBIJ010000257.1:0-7695 GCA_036557025.1 Thermoanaerobaculia bacterium
AAGCCGGGCGCCGCCGTCGGATCCATTGCCCGCGTCGAGGCCGACGACGTCCTGGAGGGCGTCCGCGAGCGTGCGGGTGCCGCGCCGCCGCAGCTCGTCGCCACCGACGACGGTGACCGAAGCCGGGACCTCCGGCACTTCCTCAGGCAGGCGCGTCGCGGAAACGACGACCCGTTCCGAGATCGCCGGTGGCGTCGGCACCGGCGTCACCGCCGGCACGGGCGTGGGAGTCGGCTGCTGCGCCGACGCGGTCCCCGAAGACGCGGCAAGGCCCAACCACAGGGCTCCCGCGACCGCGAGGACCCTGGGGTCCTTCGAAGCCATGAAGACACCTCCATTCTGCGAGCTCGAAAAGCGAGGTCGCGGTCCGGAGGTCGGCCTACTCTCGCAGGGGAATCGGTGCGCGGAAGAAAGAGGAGGTCCCGGGCGCGCGGGCGTGGGAATGCCGTCGCGCCGGCCGCGTGGTCTCGAAGCGCTCCGCCGAGCTCTCGCTCAGCCCCGTCTCGGGTGGATCGGCGGCCTCGAGCGGCGAGGTCGGGGAGAAAATCTCCTCCTTCGGCTCGGACAGCGATCGGCGAGGGTTACGGGCCGGCGACGGTCGAAACGCGTCGCGGGTCCAGATCTCCCAGGTCCCGCGGTGCAGTGGTTCCGGCTCCGCGACGGGCGAGGCGAGAATCGAGAACTCTTCGCTCACGCCGAGGATCCGCTCAAGCTCCCGCTCTCCCCCTTCCCCCGCGCGCAGCGCGAGGCGTGCCCGCGTCGTCGCCAGCGAAGGCACTCGCCAGAGGAACCGCCGGCGGTCGGGCTCGAGCTCCTCGCTCACCCGGACGGAGAAGACCTCTTCCCCGTCGATGGAGAGCAGCAGCTCCATCTCGTCGCCCTCGAGCGCGGCGGCCGGGAGCGTCCACGCGACCTCGACTTCCGAGCCCGGCACCAGGGACTCGCCGGCGGCGGGACGCTGGAACGTCGTCTGCGCTTCCAGCACCCCGCCCACCAGAGCCCCCAGCAACCCGAGGACGCCGGGGACGCGCCGCCGCCGCGCTTCGTCGAATTGCACGCCGTGGCATTGTACGGCGTACGGCGCGGTCAGCCGGCCCGGCGCCCGCTACTTCTCGAGCGTGATGGTCAGAGCTTTGTGACCCTCGGTCTTGTCTTCGACGACCCGGACCCGGCTCCCGACGCGGATGCCGGCTTCGACCGACACGATCCAGTCCTTGTCGTCCAGGTCGAAGGACTTCTTGTCGTTGTCGACCGTCATGATCTCGATCGAGTCGCCCGCCTTGTGCGCGGTGACCGTGCCGGTCCATGTCGACGTCTTCGCGGACGCATCCGGGCCCTTGCCCTCGGTCGTGGTCTCGGTCGTGGCCTGAACGTTCTCTCCGACCTGCTCCGTCTGGGTCTGGACCGTCGTCTCCGTACCCTCGGTCGAGGTCGTCGTCGTTTCGGACTCCGAGGCCGTCCGGTCCTCGGCCTTCTTGCACGCCCCCGCCGTCAGAAACAGCGAGAAGGCCAACAAGCCCAGGATTACCAGGGACTTCCTGCGTTGCAACATTGCTCCTTCCTCCTGAGCGCGGAGCGAGTGCGAGATCCGTGCCTTACGGGCAAACCGCCTCGGGCGAAGGGTTGGGCTCAGCGCCCGCAGAGCGTGGAGAGGATCTTCTCAGGGATGTCTCCCGGCATGTTCGACGCGTCGGCAATGCCGCCGGTCTGCTTCGAGAGGTCCACGAAACCCACGTCGGGGGCATTGCTCGAGTAGTCGATCGTGTAGGCGGGGATGCCGGCCTTCTTCAGGGCCTCGACCGCGCCGAGGTACTTCGGATGGGGGCGCGGAACCCGGTAGAGGTCCATCCGGATGCCCAACAGGAGAATGTCGCCGGACCCGAACGCGGACTCCACGGCCGTGCCCAGCACCCGCAGCGAGTCCTCGATGCCCGAGGCATCGGGCCCTCCCGCCTCACGGATCGCCGAGAGGAAGCGCGAGCGGCCTTCGACCGGCTTGCCGTGCGTCAACGCATCCTCGACGGCGCGCTTCTGGATGGCTTCGTTGGCGGTCGGCTCCGCCATGATCTTCAGCCCTTCGTCGTAGACCGCGACGCCGAGCGGCCGCACCGCCGCGCAGGTGCCCACGACCTGGTCCGCCCCGTGCGCGACCCGGTCGCGCAGGCGCATTTCGTTGTCGAGAAAGGTCCGGTCGATCAGCAGAATCAGCGGCCGGGCGGCGGCGCCCGGAGCACCCGCGGGCAAATCCTGTCCGCGCGCCGCGGACGCGCTCCCCACGCCCAGGATCGATGCGATCGCCAGAAGCGCCAGTCGCCGAGCCATGGAAACCTCCCGTGCCGTCCGGAACGCACCGCGGAAGACGCTACTTCGGCGGCATCTCCGTGCCCCAGACATAACGGTTGAAGAAGTCCGTGTAGTCCCGCTTCGTGAGGAACTCCAGCATGCCTTCGACCGTCGCCGTCGAGCCGACCTTCCCGCGGAAGGAGGCCTGGTAGGACTTCAGGAACGTCAGGAAGGTCTGGTCGCCGAGCTCCTTGTGGAGCGTCGCGAGGACGAGGGCGCCCTTGTCGTACAGCAGACCCGTGCGGACCTCGAACTGGGTGACGGCATCCGCGGCGTCCACGCGGTTGGCGAGCACGATCGGCGCCGCGTCGGAGGCCCGCCCCGCCCGGCCTCGCCAGGAGGACACGAGGTCGTCGTAGGTTCGCGCGCTCTTGGCTGCCTTCAGGAAGAGCGCCGCGCAGTATTCCGCGAAGCTCTCGGCGATCCACTCGTTCTCGTCGTCCGGCGTGCGCACGCGGCCGCCCCACCACATGTGCGCGATCTCGTGCGCGAAGCGCTCGTTGACCCCCTGAGAGAAGAGCTGGTTGACCTCGCCCTGGAGCGGATTGAACGCTTCCTTCGTGATGAAGACGAGCCCCGGCGGCGCCTGGCCGAACCCGTAGTCGTTGATCTCGATGATGTTCAGCTCCGGGAAGGGGAACTTGCCCAGGAAGTGCTCGTAGTACTCGATGATCCCGAACGCGAAGTTCCGCAGCTGTTTCATCGCCCGCGGGTTTTTCATCGCGTAGGAGGACACGCGGATCGTCAGGTCCCCCCGCGTCTCCTCCTCCGAGGCGTACTTGCCGGCGAGGATCGACGCGAACTGGACGGGATCCGTCAGCTCGGCTTCGACGACGTGGCGATCCCCCTCGGCGCTTCGCGCGATGGTCTTTCCCGGAACGAAGGGAACGAAGGGCTTCGGGACCGAGAGCCGCGTGCGCAGGGCGTAAGCCTGGCCGCCGGGCTGCGGCGGCTGAGGGAACCAGGCCGTGGTGCCGAGCATCCAATAGCTGTCGCCGTCGGGGCGGATCAGGAAGTCGCCGGCGATCTCGAAGGTCAGCTGCAGCGGCTGGCCCGCCGCCGCGGGCTGCGCCAGGGTGACGAGCAGGCGGCCGGACTCGTGCGCGAAATCGAGCGGACGGCCCGCGGCGTCGGCGACCTTGCGTACCTCCAGAGTACGAGGCTCCAGCCTTCCTCCGCTCGTGTCCCAGAACGTGCTCCGAAGGTGCATCGAGAACACGCGCAGGCGGTCGATGTTCGGAACGATCGTCTCGACGACCCGCATCGTCGCCTCGCGGCCGGAGGACGCCGTCAGATCGATGTGGACGGCGGTGAGGGTCCAGGGCAGCGGGCGCGGCTCGCGCGGGTCGCGGCCGACGGCCTGCTCCGAGACGGCGACCTGGTACATGCGACCGCGAAGCTCCGGATCGCTCGACGAGAACTTGCGCAGCAGCGAGAGCCGCTCGGACTTCTCGCCGAGCGCGTCGCGGAGCCAGCGCCAGTCCGAGTCCAGGCCGTCGATCTCCGCGAGCGCGGGCGGGTCCTCGACCCCCGCCATCACGGCATCCGCGAGAAACGCCGCCGGTGACGCGCCATCGAGACGATCGAACTTCTCCCGGTGCTCCTTCCACGCCGCCGACAGCGCGGCCGGCGTCTCGCCCCCGGAGAGGAGCCCGGCCGGTACCGGCCCCATCCAGAGCACCCGCTCGATGCCGTCTTTCACGACGAGGGCGGCGCCGTCTTTGACCGGCGCGGGACCGGAGTTCTTCTTCAAGTTGTAGCGCACGACGGGGTGCTCGACCGCCCAGTCGGAGCGGTACTCGAGGCTCCCCTTTCCCGAGAAGAAGACGCCGACCGTGGTGTCGCCGGCGCGAACCCCCGCGACCTGACCCGTCTCCAACCGCAGCCGCAGGCGGCCTCCCTCGAGCGTCTTCCCCGTCGCGTTCCCGGACTCGGCCAGCCGCAGCCCGCCGGCCGGCGTCTGCGACGCGCACGGCGACGCGACGAGGCCCAGCCCGAGACCGCTCGCGGCGAGCCGGAGGACGAAGAGACGAAGCGGAGGGATCCGGCGCCGGAGCATTAGAATCGTCGGCAAGCGCATGCCCCTTTCCGCCGGCTCGCGCCTCGGGTCCTTCGAGATCCTCAGTCCTTTGGGCTCCGGAGGAATGGGGGAAGTCTACCGCGCGCACGACCGCAAGCTCGGCCGCGACGTGGCGCTGAAAGTCCTGCCGCCGGAGTTCGCCGACGATCCGATGCGCGTCGCCCGCTTCGAGCGCGAGGCGCGCCTGCTCGCGTCCGTCAACCATCCGTCGATCGCACACATCTACGGCGCCGAGGAAGCGGGCGACGTCCGCTACATCGTGATGGAGCTGGTCCCCGGCGAGACCCTGACGCAGAAGCTCGCGACCGGCGCGCTGTCGATCAAGGAGTCGCTCGCGATCTCGAAACAGATCGCCGAGGCGCTCGAGGCGGCGCACGAGCGCGGCATCGTGCACCGGGACCTGAAGCCCGCGAACGTCAAGGTCACGCCCGACGGCAAGGTCAAGGTCCTCGACCTCGGCCTGGCCAAGGCGCTCGACCCCAAGGCCGCCGCCGAGCTGGATATCTCGCAGTCGCCGACCGTCGTGCTGGATCAGACCAACCCCGGCGTCATCCTCGGGACGGCGGAGTTCCTCAGCCCGGAGGCCGCGCGCGGCCGCGGGACAGACAAACGCACGGACATCTGGGCCTTCGGCTGCATCCTCTACGAGTGCCTCTCCGGCCGACGCGCGTTCACCGGCGAGACGATCTCGGACATCCTGGTCGCGATCCTGTCGAAGGAGCCCGATTTCAAGGAGCTGCCCGAGGGGACGCCTCCGAAGATCCGCGAGCTGCTGTCGCGCTGCCTCCAGAAGGACGTCAACCGGCGCCTTCGCGACATCGGCGACGCGCGGATCGCGCTCGAGGACACGCTCGCGGAGATGTCGGCGCCCAGCGGCCCCGGTGTGGCCGCCACGGCGGCGGCGGCGGCCGCCACGCCGCGGCGCGGTCGAACCGCGATCCTCGCCGCCGCGGCGATCGTCGTCGCGGCGATCGCCGTCGGCCTCTGGATGGCGCGCCGGGAGGCGCCGCCGCCGCCGAAAGACCAGAGATCGCTCGTCGTCCTGCCCTTCCAGGATCAGAGCGGAACTCCGGACGGACGCCTGATGGCGAGCGGGCTCTCCTACATGCTCGCGGTGCGTTTGGGGTCCGTCCGCGGGCTGCGCGTGGTCACGCCGCAGGCGGCGGTGGCCGCGGCCGCGCGTCACGCGGACTCGCTCGAAGCGGCCCGCGCCGCCAGCGCGAGCCTCGCGCTCGACGGGACGATCATGCGCCAGGGAGAGCGGGTCCGGTTCGTCTACCAGATCCGCGACGTTCAGAACGGGCAGCAGGTTCACGGCGACGTCGTCGAAGGCTCCTCCTCCGAGATCTTCCGGATGCAGGACATGCTGACCGCGAAGGTCGCCGAGGCCCTGCGCCTGCCGGCGCCGCCGGGCGCTCCGACGCCGGCCGGCCTGGACACCGCGTCGGAGCAGGAGCGCTACCTCAAGGCGATCGGCCTGATGCAGCGCTACGAGGACCCCGCGTCGGTGGACGCGGCGATCGCGGCGCTGGAGCAGCTCTCGCGCGAGCGGCCCAACAGCCCGCTCGTCTTCGCGGCGCTCGGTCGTGCGTTCCTCGACAAGTTCAACCTGACGCGCGACCCGGCGTCGATCGAGCGCGCCCAGGCCGCCGCGTCCCGAGCCCGCTCGCTCGACCCCGAGATGCCCGAGACCCACGTGACGCTCGGCAACATCGCCAACCGGACCGGGCGGGCCCCGGAGGCGATCCAGGAGTTCGAACGGGCGTTGTCGCGCCGTCCCGACTCCGTCGACGCCGTGACCGGGATGGGCATGGCTCTGATGTCCGCCGGCCGCGCGCCCGAGGCCGAGCAGGCATTCCGCCGGGCGGTGGCGCTGGAGCCGGGCTGGTGGTCGACGCACAGCCATCTCGGGTTCTTCTACTTCCGGCAAGGACGGTTCGCCGACGCGATCCCCCCGTTCCGAAAGGTCACACAGCTTCTTCCCGACAACGTCCGGGGGTGGAACAACCTCGGGGCCGTCGCCCTCCACACGGGCAATTTCGACGAGGCGAAGCAGTCCTTCACGCGCTCGCTGTCGATCAAGGAAAACGACAACGCCTACGCCAACCTCGGCACCGCGGACTACTTCCTCGGGCGCTACGACGACGCGGTCCGTTCCTTCGAGAAGGCCGCCGCGCTGACGCCGCGCAAGTCCAACTACTGGATGAACCTCGGCGACGCGCTCTGGTGGTCGCCGAACGGGCGCGGGCGAGCCGCCGCCGCCTACAAGAAGGCCGTCGAGCTCGCGCAGTCGGAGCTGCTGCTCAACCCGATCGACGCCGAGGCGCGCGCGACCGCCGGGCGCAGCCTCGTGCGCCTGGGACAGGAGAGCGCGGGACGCGCCGAGGCCGAGAAGGCGCTCTCGCTCGAGCCGACGAACCCCGAGCGGCTCTACGACTGCGCGATCGTCGAGGCCACCGCGGGCAAGCCGGCGCAGGCCCTCGAGCGTCTGGGCAAGGCCCTCGAAGCGGGCCTGACCCCCGCCATCCCCGAGAAAGACCCCGACATGACCGAGGTGCGCAAGCTCCCCGGGTATCGCGACCTTGCAAGGCCGCGGAAGACGGCATGAGAATCCAACGGAGCAAGCCGGAAGGAGAACCCATGAATCGGATCGCGCCTCGGGGCCTCTCCCTGGTGTGGGTCGCATTGGTCTGTCTGCTGGCCCTTCACTGCAGCCACGTCGCCCAGGCCGACGCGTCGCAGGGACAACAGCAGCCTCCCGACGTCGCTTCGCAAGTGAAGATCGTCGGCGTCAAGATCGCGGACGGCGTCGTCACCGTCAGCCCCGACCCGATCATCGTGACCCGGAATCAGGACCTGCTCGTCATCGTGTCGGAGACGGGTCCCCTATCCGTTCAGTTCAAGGACGACAACAATCCCTTCGGCGAGCAACCGGAGTGCCGCGGCCGAAGCTGCATCTTCCGCGTTCCCGCGACCGCATCGGGCACCTACCACTACACGGTGATGGTGCGCGGCAAGGTGAAGGACCCGCGGGTCGAAGTGCAGCCCTAGAACCGGGCGGCCGCGCGCCGCGTCTAGTTCGGGAAGTGCAGCCCGAGCGCGGCCGCGAGGAAGACGGCCATCTCGCCGCGCGTGATCGGGCTGTTGACGCAGTAGTTGCCGCCGCCGCAGCCCGCGGTGATGCCCGAGTCGACGAGCGCCTCGACGAAGCGAAAGTAGGGATGCGTCGTCGGCACGTCCAGGAACGTCGCGAAGGCCGGAGCCGGGCTGAC
>DATBIJ010000258.1:0-6217 GCA_036557025.1 Thermoanaerobaculia bacterium
GTTCGCCTGGTGGGTGACGGTCCAGGCTTCGTCGAGGGCGACGTCGAAACCGGCGGCGGCCGACTCCAGCAGCTCGCAGGTCTTGCGGACCGAGAACTCGCGGACCCGCTCTCCGTTCTGCGCGAAGAACCCCGCGCTGTCGATCACGACCTCGCCGGCGCCCCGCGCATCGACTTCGAAGACCGGCGGATGGACGCGCAGGAGGCCGGGATGCCGCGCGGAGAGCACCTGCGCCGCCGCGCCATCCCCCCAGATGTAGCCGTCGATGGAATGGGGTGCGTAGCTCGTGCGAACCGTGTAGGCGCCGGTCTGGACGCAGAGCACGAACTCCGGGAGGTGTTCCTCGCGGGTCTGGGAGAGAGTCTGCAGGTGCAGGGCGAAGCTGGCGCAGGCGGCGTTGATGTCGCCGTGCGGTCCGGTGGGGATCCCGAGGGCTTCCGCGATCCAGGCGGCGGTCGACGGGATCGCCTCGAAGGGCGTGTCGTTGTTCGCGATCACGCGCCCGATCTGGGAGGCGCGCACGCCGGCGCGCGCGAGCGCCTGCCGCGCGGCGTCGACTGCCATCGTGACGGGGGTCACGCCGCGGGCGCGCGCGTGGAGGATGGCCTGGCACGGGTTCTCGTTCTTGGTCGCGCGCAGGTAGTCGCGCGACAAGACCGAGAAGCGCCGATCGATCCCCAGCCGGGACTCCACCCAGTCCGGGCCGCGCTCGAGCCCCATCTCCTCGTGGAGGAAGTCGTTGTCGATCTCGCAGTCGGGCAGGCGGCTGCCCATGCCGAGGATGGAGAGCGGCATGCTCCTATCCTCCCGCCACGGCTTCGCCGCCGTCGACCCGGAAGACGGCGCCGGTCGCCCAGTCGAACATCGGGAGGCAGAGCGCGTAGATCGCGTCGGCGACGTCCTCGGGACGGGTCAGCCGATGGAAGGGGTTGCGCAGGCGCGCGCGGGCCTTCATCAGGTCGAAGCCGGGAATCGCGTTGCCGGCCGGCGTGTCGGTGATGCCCGCCTGAACGACGTGGCAGCGCACGCCGTGGGGCGCCATCTCGACCGCCATCGAGCGGCAGAGCGCCTCGAGCGCGGCCTTCGCGGCGGACACCGCGGCGTAGCCGCGCCAGGCGATGCGGTTGCCTTCCGAGGTCAGCGCGACGAGCCGCGCGGTCGGAGAGAGCAGGCCCCGCTCGAGCAGCTCCCGCCCCCAGAGCAGGTAGTCGTAACCCATCATCGCGATCGTCTGGGAGAGGTCTCGTTCCGAGAGGGTCTGCTCTCCATCGGGCTGCGAGGACTCGGCGAGCGTGTAGAGCGCGTCGCAGCCCTTGCGATGGAAGGCGGCGTTGACGGCTCGCTGCAGGGCCTCGGCGGGGACGGCGACGCCCTCTTCGCCCAGTGCCTCGGCGAGCATCGCGATCCCGTCGCGGCGGGTCGCCGGGGGCGGGGCGTCGGTGATGGGACGGCAGCTGCCGGCCGCAATCGAGTGCAGGAAGAGGTGGACGCTCCCACGACCCGCCCTCTGCTCCACGGTCTCGAGCAGGGCGCCGCGCTCCTCCTCGTCGAAGAGGTTGCCGTTGTGCAGGAAGAGCTCGACCCCGCTGGCGCGGATCTCCTCGAAGTGGGGGCGCAAGCTCGCTTCGACCGCGGCCGGGGGATCTTTGTGGCCGATGACGAGGTTCAGCCCGGCCCGGGCGAGGCGCTTGGCGCTGGCCAGTCCAAAGCCCGAGGAACCCCCGAGGACGACGGCCCAAAGGCCGGCGCCGCGAAAACCGGGCGGGTTCTCGGAGGCCACGCGCGTCATGTCCTGAAAGGGGTCAATTATAGCGGCAAAAAGGACTTATGCCGGCTCTCCCCCGATCGCGACGATGACCACGGTGCGGTCGTCCTGGGGCGGGATTCCGGCGGCATGGGCGGAAACCGCGGCCAGCAGGGCATCGGCCACCTCAGGGGGCGTCTTGCCCCCGTGGTTCTTCAGGACCTCCTCGACCCGCGCGAATCCGAAGGCCTCGTCCTCGGGATCGACGGCCTCGACGTAGCCGTCGGTCAGGAAGACCAGCTTGTCTCCGGGGGAGAGCGCGACCGGCCGGCTGGGGAACTCCCGGCCCGGGAAGAAGCCCAGGGGCAGGGCGGGAAGGGAGATGGCCTCCACGCCCCCCGCGGAGATCCGGTAGGGGGCCAGGTGCCCGGCATTGGTCAGCTCGCCCGTCTGTCGCACCGGGTCCCACGCGAAGAAGGTCAGCGTCATGAAGTGGCGGCGATCGGTCGAGCGGTGGAAGAACTCGTTGAGCCGCGCGAAGAGCGGCCCGCCGGAGAGGCCCGCCTCGACCAGCGTCGACAGCGCCGCCTTGGCCGCGGCGACGAGCAGGCCGGTCGGAAGCCCGTGGCCCGAAACGTCGCCGACGGCGAGACCCGTTCGCCCGTCGGGCATCACCATGTAGTCGTAGTAGTCGCCGCCGATCTCCGCGACCGGCTCGAAGCGGGCCGTCACCGACAGGCCGGGCAGGCTCGCTTCGGCCGGGGGCAGCAGGTTGTTCTGGATCGCGCGCGCGACCTCGATCTCGCTCTTGAGTCGCTCCTGCTCCGCGGTCTCGGCCAGCAGGCGCTGGATCGAGGCGGCCATGGTGTCGAAGGACCGGGCGAGATCTCCGACCTGGTCGCGCGACTTCGAGTTCACCCGTGCGGAGAAGTCCCCCTTGGCGAACGCCTGGGAAGCGCGGGTGAGCCGGTTGACGTTGCGCGTGAGGCTGCCGACCAGCACGAACGCGATCAGCACGGCGACGGCATAGACGCAGAGCAGGATCCCGGCGATGATCAGGAGCGCCGTCAAGATCACCCGGGAGACCTCGGCCACGCCCTGATGGAAGAGCTGGCCGTAGACCTGCCGGATGGGAGCCCGCGAGAGAAACAGCGCGACGTTCTCTCCGGATTCCGAGCGCTCCCCGCTCGCGTTGGCGGCGGTCTCCAGGTAGAAGGAGGTGATCCGCCAGCGGTCGAGCCAGCTCGCCTCCTTCGCCGCCTCGGAGAAGCCCTCCGGCCGCGTCCACTCGAGCGAGCGCATCTCGTCGTCGCGCCGGTTGTCTCCCCAGTCGAGCTGCACCGAGCTGGCTCCCGTGCGCGCGTTCCCGCCGGTCGGGTGGACCTCGTATCCGGTCGCGTCCGCGAGGCGTTGCACGAACACGCTGTCCGCGGGAAACAGCGGCACGAGCACGAAGGTGCGCCGCCCGGGGCCTTTGCCGCGCGGCGAGACGACCCACACCTCTCCTCCCGCGGTCAGGGAGTCCTCCTCTTCGATCGCGCCGATCCAGCCCGCTTCGGTGCCGGCCGGAAGAAACGGGGCGTTGGAGGTGACCACGCAGTCCCCTTCGACGACGACGCTCCGGACCCGGGGATCCGAGGCGGGCGCGACGGCGGCGATGGCGCGCGCTTCCCGCCACGCGCGGACGCCCATGAACTGGCTCGCGAGCAGATACCCCACGAAGCCGACGAGCGCCGCCAGCAGCGGGATCGGGACGATGCCGATCAGAAAATAGGAGAAGGCGAGCCGCAGGCTGGTCCGGTGGACGAGAGCCCGCAGAAGCGAGGCGAGCGTCCGAAAGACGATGACGGCGCCCGCGACGACGATCGCGAGGATCGGGATCGCGATGAGGTCCCCGAGGAAGCTCTCGTCGCCGATCGCCGTGAGCACGATCCCCGCGGCGAGGATCGCGAGCCAGATCTTCGTGGATTTTCGCAGCGCCACGTCGGGGCGAAGGCTATCAGCGCCCTCCTGCTATCATCCGAACGTTGAGCTTCCTGAGGCAGACCGCGCTGCTGCTGCCCTCCGCCTTCCTCGCCGGCGTGCTGTTCTTCCTGGTCACCCATGGACGGACCGACCCGGGATTCGGGGCCTACCCCTTCTTCGAGGAGTGGGCCGAGGGGCGCGGGATCACGCTGACGCCGGAGGGGCGGTTCGTCGCACAGGCGGCCGTCTTCTTCCTGCCGGCCTATGCGGTGACGCTGCTCTTCGTGCTCGGCATCGCGCTGGCCGAGCGGGCCCTGCTGGGCGCGCCGGCGCCCCGAAGCGACTCGCGCCTCCGGGAGACGTTCTCGGTCGTGTACGCCGTCCTGCTGCTGGTGGGGACGGTCGTCGTCATCTGGATCGGGGGCCGCCTGGGGGCGCGCGACGCGCCGGACGCGCTGCTCGCCCCGGTGCTGGCGGCCTTCGCGCCATGGCCCGCGGCCGCGCTGGCGGTGCCCGCGGCCTTCCTGCTGGCGGGGCCCATCGCCCTGGTCCGAAAGGCCTACCCGGGATGAGCGCCCCCCGTTCGATCGTGGTCCTGGACTTCGGGGGTCAGTACACGCAGCTGATCGCCCGCCGCGTGCGCGAGGCGCGGGTCTACTCGGTCGTGCTCGCGCCCGACGCCTCCGCCGAGGAGATTCGCCGGCACAACCCCGCGGGCGTGATCCTCTCGGGAGGTCCGCAGAGCGTCTACGAGCCGGGAGCCCCCGTGCCCTCGGTCGACCCGCGCACGCTCGGCATGCCGGTCCTGGGACTCTGCTATGGAATGCAGTGGATCGCTCGGGAGCTCGGAGGCCGCGTCGAGCCCTCGAACGGCCGCGAGTTCGGCCGGGCCGCCGCCCGCGTCACGGAATCCGAGGTGTTCACGGGTCTGGACGAAGAGCAGACGGTGTGGATGAGCCACGGCGACTCGGTGCTGGCGCCCCCGCCGGGATGGCGCGTCATCGCCTCGACCGACGCCACGCCGATCGCCGCCTTCGAGAGCCCGGACAAGCGCGTCTACGGGCTGCAATTCCACCCCGAGGTGCGCCACACCGAGCACGGAACGGAGATCCTCCACAACTTCCTCTTCCGGGTCTGCGGCGTCAGGCCGGACTGGACGATGGCAGGCTTTCGCGAGGAGAAGGTGCGCCAGATTCGCGCGCAGGCCCCGTCCGGCGCGGTGATCTGCGCGCTGTCGGGCGGCGTGGACTCCTCGGTGACGGCCCTGCTCCTGCGGGAGGCGCTCGGCGCACGGGTCCACCCGATCCTCGTGGACCACGGTCTGATGCGCGCCCATGAAAAGGATCAGGTCGTCGAGGCCTTTCGCTCGCTCGGCATCGCGGTGCACGCGGTGGACGCCTCGGAGCTGTTTCTTTCGCGCCTGGCCGGCGTCACGGATCCCGAAGAGAAGCGCAAGATCATCGGCCGCACCTTCATCGACGTCTTCGCAAAGGAGGCGCTGGCGATTCCGGACGCGCGATACCTCGCGCAGGGCACCCTCTATCCCGATGTCATCGAGTCGGTCTCGATCAAAGGTCCCTCGGCCGTGATCAAGACGCATCACAACGTCGGCGGGCTGCCGGAGAAGCTCGGCTTCGAGCTGATCGAGCCGGTGCGGGAGCTGTTCAAGGACGAGGTTCGTCTGCTGGGCGCGGAGCTGGGCCTGCCGCGGGAGTTCCTCGCGCGTCATCCCTTCCCGGGGCCGGGGCTCGCGGTGCGCATTCCCGGGGAGGTCACGCGGGAGAAGGTCGCGATCCTCCAGAAGGCCGACGAGATCGTGATCGAGGAGATCCGCACGGCGGGGCTCTACGACGCGATCGCGCAGGCGTTCGCGGTGCTGCTGCCGGTGCGGTCGGTCGGCGTGATGGGCGACGGAAGGACGCACGAGCACGTGCTCGCGGTCCGCGCCGTGCAGACGACCGACTTCATGACCGCGGACTGGTTCCGGATGCCGCACGAGCTGCTGGACCGTATCGCCCGCCGAATCGTGAACGAGGTCCGCGGGATCAACCGCGTGGTGTACGACATCTCGTCGAAACCTCCCGGAACGATCGAGTGGGAGTGAGCCACTACCTTGGGTGACTCCCGACACTGCAAAAGTGTCCGCTAGTTACCAAATTTGCGCGTAAGCCTGTCCGAAAGGGAACGTCTGTGCGACGAAACACCCTCCCCTGTGACGGCGAACCCGGGTTATAGTGACGCCCATCCGCGTCTAGCCCGAAACAAGTGCAGGCCCCACGTGGTGGGGAATCGAAGGGTCGCCGGCGTAACCCGTCGTCGATCTGTCTCACATCAATCGAGGAGGAGAACATGACGTATCGCTTTCCCCGGCTTCTTTTGACCACGTTTCTCATCGTCATCGCGATGCCCTTGGTGGCCTTTGCGGGCGCCAAACAGCGCGGCGGCGGCAGCACCATGGATTGGGACGTGAGCTCGACCGGCCACGAGAAGGCCACGCTGACCTGGTCG
>DATBIJ010000259.1:0-9856 GCA_036557025.1 Thermoanaerobaculia bacterium
CAGGACCTCGAAGCCTCGCTCCTCGGCCTTCGACGCGAACTCGGCCATGTCGACGGGGGTGCGGTGGGCGGAGAGGATCTTGGCTTCCCAGGCAACTCCGAGCGCCTCGAGGGTCTCGGTCGTATGCCGCATCGTGTCCCAATCCGTCTTGCTTCCCATCAGCACGCCGACCAAGGGCCGATCGCTTGACGCCATCGCGGATCCTCCAGGCGGATCATGCCACGCGGAATGCCGGCCTTCGCGCGGCGCGCCCGCTCTGATAGAAGTCGCCGGTCGTGAGCCTGACGCGAGAAGAGCTGCTCGCCCGCCTGCCCGAGCGCGCCCGCACGATCGAGGCGCGCGCGATGGCGCTGGAGAATCGCTGCGAGACGCGGGGCGGCGGCTCCCCGGAGGAGCCGCTGCTGGTCGTGGAGACCTCGGGCGGCGGCCTCGCCGTCCTCGTGGGACCTCCCGAGCCGTCGCTGCTCGCCGCCGCGTCGGCGGACCCGAAGGTCGTGACGATCCTCGTCGAGCCGGAGCACGCGGAGAACGCGCCCCGCGCTCTGCCGGGCTGGCAGATGGAGCGCGCGCGGCTGCACGAGCTCCCGCTGTCCGAGGCGGAGGCGATGCCCGCCGACGAGCCGGGGGTGCGGATGTTGTCGAAGGACGACCTGCCCGGGCTCGCGCATCTCCCCGACGCGCTGCGGGAGGAGATCCTGCGCGTGTTTGGGCGAGCGCACGTCGCCGCGGCGTTCGAGGGAGGAGTGGCCGCCTCGATCGCCTACTCGGTCGAGACGGAGTCGCTCTGGGACGTCTCGATCGATACGCTCGAGGCGTACCGGGGCCGCGGGCTCGCCGCGCGCGCGACGCGCTGGCTGATCGGGCACATGGCGCAGCATGGCAAGCGCCCCATCTGGGGCGCGCTCGAGAGCAACGCCGCCTCGCTCGCGCTCGCGCGGCGCCTCTGCTTCCGGCGCGTCGACGAGATCCTGGTGTTCGAGAGGGCCGGCTCCTGAGCGCGGACGCGATCGGAGAGCTCGCGCGGAGACTCGCGCGCGCACGGCGCGTCACGGTTCTGACCGGGGCCGGCGTCTCCGCCGCCAGCGGTGTGCCGACCTTTCGCGGGCCGGGCGGGCTGTGGAAGGACTTTCGTCCCGAAGAGCTCGCGACGCCCGAGGCCTTCGCCCGCGATCCGCGGCTCGTGTGGGAGTGGTACGACTGGCGCCGCCGGCTCGTGAGCGCCTGCCGGCCCAACGCGGCACACGAGGTGCTCGCCGCCTGGAGCCGCCGCTTTCCCACCTTCACGCTCGTGACACAGAACGTCGACGGCCTGCACGAGGCGGCCGGCACGCGAAACCTCCTGCGCTTCCACGGATCGATCTGGGAGGTCCTCTGCGCCCGCGGCTGCAAGAACGGGGCGCGCCGGGAGGATCGAACCTCGCCTTTCCCGCTCCTGCCGCCGCCCTGTGTCTGCGGGGGACCTCTGCGGCCCGGCGTGGTCTGGTTCGGCGAGGCGATCGACCCCGAGGTCCTCGTCGCCTCGGGCGCCGCGATGGACTGCGACGTGTGCATCGCGGTCGGCACCTCCGCCGTGGTGTTCCCGGCGGCGGCGCTGCTGCCGGAGGCCCGGGCCCGGGGCGCGTTCACGGCCGAGATCAATCCGGAGGCCACCCCGGCCACCCGCCACGTGGACTGCGCCATCGCCGGCCTCGCCGAGGAGGCGCTCCCGGCCGTGGACCGGCGGCTCGGGGCGATTCCGGCCTGACCGGAAGTCCCCCCGGGGTCACCCGCCGCGCCCTCCCGCGGGCCGCTTTCTTGTTAGACTCGGGGCGTTTCCGTGGCCGTTTCCATGAAAAAAGTCCTGTGGGTCTTCCTGGCCGTCGCGATTGCGGTCGCGGGGACCATCGGGTACGGGGCCCTGGTGCGTCAAGAGAACGACACCGGCCGGCCCCTGCGGCTGCTCGCCGTCGCGGAGGAGCAGCGGCTCGAGCTTTCCTTCTCGCGCTCCGGTCGGATCCTGACGCCCGTTCCCGACGAAGGCGAGACCGTCACCGCCGGCGCCGAGGTCACGCGCATCGGGCAACCGGGACTCGAGGAGGACGGGGCGGACCTCGCGCGTCAGGTCGACCAGGTGCGCGCGCGGGAACGGACCCGCCGCGAAGAGGTGGCGCGTCTGCAGGCCGAGCGCGCGCAAATCCAGAGCGAGGAGCGCCGCATCACGAAGCTCGTCAAAGACGGCATCGCGCCGAAGGCGGAGCTGGAGACCCTCGAGCACCGCCGCCACGCCGTCGAAGCGGGCATCCGCGGCCGCGAAGCGGAGAAGGGAGAGCTCGAGGCCGAGGAAAAGGCGCTCGAGGCCCGGCGCGAGAAGCTGAAGACCTTCGGCCGCGAAGGCATCCTGCTCGCGCCCGCGACGGGCGTGGTGCTGACGCGACACCACCGCGAGGGCGAGTGGCTCGAGGCGGGCCAGCCGGTGCTGACCCTCCAGGTCGAGGCGCCCTACCTGCGCGCCGAGGTGCCGGAAGAGCGGCTCTCGTTGTTCACGGTCGGCCGTTCGGTCTGGGTGTTTCCGCAGACGCGGCCCAACGACCGGACCAAAGCGCGCGTGGTCTCGATCAAGCCGCGCTCGGAATACGCGACGCGGCGCAACTGGGGCCTGCAGAACCGCGACCTGAAGACCTTCTCGGTGCGCCTCGCCCTCGACGGCAACCAGGCGATCTCGGGGCAGACGTTCGTCGTCGAGGCCGGGCCGCCGGTCGTCCGCTGAGCGCGTCCGGCGGGCCCGCGGCGCCCCACGCTCCCGGGAGGTCCGAGGACACGATCTCCCGGTGGCTGGAGGAGGACGCCGCGAGCGCCGCGGAGCCGGCGACTTCTCTCCCCGCCGCGGTCCCCGGAGCCGAGGCCTCGATCGAGGTCGACGGGCTCACGAAGGAGTTCGGCGATTTCGTGGCCGACGACGCCGTCTCCTTCAAGGTCTACGCGGGGGAGACCTACGGCCTGCTGGGACCCAACGGCGCCGGCAAGACGACGCTGCTGCGGATGCTGACGACGCTGCTGCGGCCCGATTCCGGCACGGCACGCATCCGTGGGCACGACCTCGTCCACGAACGCGGAGCCGTGCGGCGCGCGATCGGCACGGTCTCGCAGGCCGTGACGACGGACGAGAACCTGACCGTCTACGAGAACCTCTCCGTGCAGGGAAAGATGTACGGCCTCTGGGGCGGCGATCTTCGCGAGCGCATCGCGCGGCGTCTCGCCGAGGTCGGTCTCACCGAGCGAACGCATCAGCTCGCCGGAAAGCTTTCGGGCGGCATGCGGCGGCGGCTGGAGATCGCGCGCGGCGTCCTGCACTCCCCGAGTGTCCTGTTCCTCGACGAGCCGACGACCGGCCTGGACCCGCAGAGCCGGCGCGCGATCTGGGACCTGATCTTTCGAATGAAGCGCGAGGACGCTGGCCTGTCGATCCTGCTGACCACGCACGCGATGGACGAGGCGGACTTCCTCTGCGACCGGCTCGCGATCCTGGACCACGGAAAGATCCTCTGTGAGGATTCGCCCGAAGCCTTGAAGCGCGGGCTCGCGACCGGCGAGCGCGTGACCGTCGAGCTCGACCGGCCGGTCGACCCGGAGGAGCGGGTCGAGATCGAGCGGCTCGGCGCGGTCAACTGGCGAACGCCGGTCGCCCACGCCGTCGAGTTCCAGGCCCGCCCGGGCAAGGGTGTCGGCCGTCGGGCCGCGCAGATCCTCGAGGAGCGCGGGTACCGCATCCACCACCTGACGATCGCCCCGGTGACGCTCGAAGACGTGTTCTTCGCCTACACGGGCCGGGAGCTGCGGGAGTCGTGACCACGCCGTCGCGGCGAAAGCCGGCGCGCGGCCCGCTGCTGGTGCTGCTCGGAGTCGCGGCGATCTGCCAGCGGGCGGTGCGCACGCTCTTTCGCCAGCCCATCGTCCTGCTCTCGGTGATGGTCTTCCCGCTGGTCTTCCTGCTCGTGCTGGGCAACTCCTTGAACCGCCAGCTCTCGGATCTGCCGCTCGCGGTCGTCGACGAGGCGGGCAACGCGCTTTCCTCGGAGCTCGTGCGCGCGGTCCGATCGCTCGAGAGCGGGCGCGGCCTGGTGCGGCTCGACTTCCCGACCGATCGCGCGAGCGCGCTGGAGGATCTGCACCGCGGCCGCGTGCGGGGCGTCTGGGTCCTGCCGCCGGGCCTGGCACGGCAGGGTCCGCCGCCGGCGTTCCTCGGGGACAACACCGACCGCTTCGCCTACGAGACGCTGCAAACGGCGCTCTCGGAGCTGTGGCGGGAGGTCGCGGGGGGCCGCGACGCGGCGGCGCCCTCGGCGCACGTCGAGGCCTACCCGTACCTGGACTACCTGACCTATCTGGGGCCGGCCGTCGTGTGCCTCGCGATCTTCATGGGATCGATGGTCTCGGGCGGGCTGCAGGTCCTCGAGGACCGCATGTACGGGTACCACGAGGGCTACCTCGTGACGCCGATCTCCACCGGGACGCTCGTCGCGGGGCACATCCTGGCGGGAGGGCTCGTCGCGGCGAGCGGGGGAGTGTCGGTGCTGGCGGTCGTGCTGCTGATGACGCCGCTGCCCTTTCCCGGCTGGCCGGCGGTCGCCGTCGCGGTGGGGACGATCCTGCTGACCTCGCTCGCGATCGCCGCGATCTGGTTCCTGCTCTTCGCCCGGGCGCGCCACGCGAGCATCCTGCGGGGCGCCTTCGGCATCATCAACGTGCTGCTCTTCTACCCCTCGGGGGCGCTGTACCCGGTCGAGTCCTACCCGGGGTGGCTGCAGGCGATCTCGCGGGTCGATCCGCTGACCCACGGCGTCTCGGCCCTGCGCGACCTGCTGCTGCGCGGCGCGCCGATCACCGCGGTGCGCGCGCCCTGGATGTTCCTTCTGACCTTCACCCTCGTCGCGGGAATCCTGACGAAGGTGCTGTTCCGGCGAGAGGTCTAGTCCGCCGCTTCGTCCAGCAGCTTCTCGAGCGCCGAGGTATCCCCGCGCTCCCGCGCGGTCTCTCCCGGGCGGTTGTAGACGGTCCGCCCGCGGGCGTCGAGCACGGTCAGGTGCGGGATGCGGCCGCCGTAGAAGCGCTGCACCAGCCGCCGCTGGTCCGCCGAGGGGTGCTCCAGGTCGACGACGAGGAACCGGGCGCGGTCCTTCCGCTTCTCATAGAGCGCCACGAAGCGCTCCGCCTCGCGGTTGGTGTTCCAGCAGTGCGACGTGCCGTAGAAGACGATCGTCGGCCGATCCGAGGCGATTCGGCCCTCGGTCAGATGGCGCCCGCGGATCGGGAAGTTGCTCGAGGAGTCGTCGGTGAAGGAAAGCCCGGGCGCGAGCGTCAGCTCCTCGGCGCCGGGCGCCCCCGCGGGAGCCACCGCCAGCGGCTCGCTGGAATCGGAGCCGCCGGCGCGGAGGGCCAGCGAGAAGGCGGCGGCCACCGCCAGCGAGACCGGAAGGGCGAGAAGGCTGGTTCGCATCCTGTTCCTCCGGATGCCGGAGCCCCCGGGAGGTTTCGTCGGCCGTCAGCCCACGAGGTCCAGGTGCCAGTTGGTGTGCGGCGTCTTGTTCTCGATGATCCAGGCCCGGAAGAGACGGCCGTAGGTCACCGGCTTCCAGTCGATCTGCTCCCAGAAGGGGCGCAGCGCGAAGTGGAGCTTGCGGAGGTTGTAGAAGGGGACGCCGGTGAAGTAGTGGTGCTCGATGTGGTACGCGGAGTAGAGGTACCAGAAGTCCCACCACCGGGAGGGCTTGATCACGGAGCCCCACTTCGCGGGGTCCGTCGGGTCGATCGCGTAGTGCTGGCCCAGACGGTTCAGCGCGAACGCGATCGGGAACACCAGGAAGACCGGCACGAGGTAGACACGCGAGAGAACGCCGACGCCGCCGAGCAAATAGAGCGCGGCCATGACGGCGAGGTGGAAAGCGATGATCCCGAGCCGCTCGCGCCGGATCCGGCGCTGCAAGGTCTCGGGGTAGCTCGCGTTCTCCTTGCGGGCCGCCCGGAAGTAGATCGGAAAGAGCGCCGGCGTGAAGTAGAGCAGCTTGTACCAGGGCTTCACGATCTTCGGCGAGAGGTAGTGCCGCTTGGGGTCCGCCTCTTCGTCGCCGAGCTCGGCGTGGTGCGTCAGATGCCAGCGCGTGAACTGCAGGGCGGAGATGCCGGAAGGCACCGCGTAGAGGATCGAGAGGAATCGCTCGGCCTTCGGCTTGGGGTCGTTCCAGACGCAGCGGTGGAGGACCTCATGGAGGAGGACCGTGAAGTTGAAGACGGTCCAGCCGGACACCACGGCCGCGGGGATCCAGATCCAGGGCTGCGGGAAGAGCCACGCCGCGGCGGAGGCCGCGATCAGCATCGCGAACTGCCGGGCGGCGATCAGGAAGTGGAGGGCGGGGCGCTTCTTGTGCAGCTCCTTGAGCGTCTCGTGCGGAACGGCCGCCATGAGGCGCCCGCGCAGGTCCTTCCAGGCGCGCGCCCAGGAGTGGTCCCCCCCCAGCTCGGGGATCTCCTCGGGTCGGGTGACGGGCTTGGGGGCGGCCATGGCACTCAGAGTCTAAACGCCCGGCGGCCCCGCGGTATTCGAGCCGTCAGAGCTTCAGGAAGTAGCGGGCGATCTCGAAGTAGATCAGCAGGCCGGTCGCGTCGACCAGCGTCGTGATGAGCGGCGCCGACATGACCGTGGGATCGTTCTTCAGCCGGGTCGCGATCATCGGGATCGCCGCTCCGACCGTGTTGGCCCAGGTGCAGATCGCCAGGACGGACAGGCCCACGACGACCGCGAGCGTCACATTGTGGGGATCCCAGACCAGCGCGCGGCCGAAGCCGATGATCCCCAGGAGAGTTCCCAGGAGCAGCCCGCTGGAGAACTCGCGCCAGAGGACGCGGGAGAAATCCCGCCACCGGATGTCGCCCACGGCGAGGCCCCGAACGATCGTCGACACGGTCTGGGATCCCGTGTTGCCGCCCGTGCCGATCAGCAGGGGGATGAAGAAGGAGAGCGCGACGACCTTCGAGAGCTCGTCGGAGAAGCTGCGCAGGACCGTTCCCGTCAGGGTCTCCGCGACGAACAGGATCAGCAGCCAGTTCAGTCGCCGCCGCACGTTGCGCACGGGGCTCGTCGCGAAGTAGCCCTCGAACTCCTCCTCGGGCGCCGGCGTGACGCCGGCGAGCTTCAGGACGTCCTCCGTCTGCTCCTCGATCAGGACGTCGATGACGTCGTCGACGGTCACGATGCCGAGAATCTTTTCCTCCCGGTCCACGACCGGGATCGCGTGAACGTCGTACTTGGAGACCAGCTCCGCGACCTCTTCCTGCGGCGCGTCGGCCTGCACCGTCATGAGGCGCGTCTCCATCAGCTCGGCGATGCGCTTTTCGGGCGGCGCCGGGAAAAGCCGTCGCAGGGAGACGTAGCCGACGAGCCGCCCTCCCTCGTCGACCGCGTAGAGGCTCTGGACGGTCTCCACCTCCGGGTCGATCTTCTTCAAGTGATCGAGCGTCTCCGCGACGGTCCACTCCGGCCGGATGCGTGCGAACTTCTCCGACATGAGGCGGCCCGCGGTGCGCGGCTGGTAGCGCAGGAGACGCTCGGCCTCCGCCGCGTCGCGGGGCGTCATCTTGGTCAGCAGGACCTCGCGCTGCCGCTGGGTCAGGTGCTCCAGCAGGTAGGTGACCTCGTCGGCGGGCAGGCGGTCGAGCCTCGGCCCGAGCTTGTCCGGGGGCGTGAGGTGCAGGATGAGACGAAGAGTCTCGCCCTTGAGCTCCGAGAGGACGGCGGCCCCCAGGTCGGGCGGCAGGGCGCCGAAGAGGACGAGGCGGTCGTCGCGCGGAAGATCCTCGAGCAGCTCCGCGATGTCGGCCGGATGGAAGTCTTTGAGGGCCTCCGGAAGCTGATCGGGGTTGTCGCGGATCAGCTCCGCGATCTCCGGTCCGACCGCCTTCGCGAGCGACATGGCGGCGTATTGTGTCACCGGGTGGGAACGAAAAGACCCCATCGCCGCGTTGGAAACCCCGACCGATGCGCCGACCGATCCTCTCTTCGCTGATGCTCCTCTTCGCGGCCGCCGCCCGCGCCGCCGATTCCGGCGAGGCCTCCGAGGATTTCCGGGCCCGTCAGGCGCAGGCGATCTGGAACCTGCAGGTGCTCGAGGGCATGATCCGGCCGATGCCCGATCCTGGCAGCGAGCGGCCGACGCCGCCGGCCGTTGCGGCCTATGGGCGGCTGCTTTCCGAGAACGTCGGCGCGATGCAGCGCATCGACTTTTCGGCGTCGACCGACGAGCAGCGGCGTCAGGCCGCCGAGGGCTGGCAGGCGATCGCCGTCGGAGCCCGCGACCTCGCCGGGCTCTCCCGCAACCGCCGCCTCGACCGCTTCGCCCAGATCCTGACGGAGCTGGAGACGCGCTGCCGCAGCGCGGCGAAGGGTCTGTAGGGGCAGCCTCCCCCAAGAACGGAAGAGCCCCGGGGATGCCGGGGCTCTCGATCGAAACGGGATTTCGCGAGGCGCGATCAGCCCTTGGCGGCGATCGAGGTCACGGCCACCGTCTTGGTCTGCTTGTTCAGCGTTCCCTTCACGGTGACTTCCTTGCCGGCGAACTTCTCGGCGTCCTTGGCGGCGTCGCCCTCGAGCACCACGACGGACTTCGTGGCCGGGTCGTAGAGGGCCCACTTGGCGCCCTTTTCCTTGACGCACTTCACGGCGCAGTCCGCGTGCGAGGCGGACGCGCCCTTCTCGGCGCACGCGGTGTCGGTCACCCAGCCGGACCAGGCGCCCGTCTCCATGTGCGACGGAACGGCGAAGGCCAGGGACGCCAGGCCGACGACGACGGCCAGGGCCATGGCAGAGACAACCAGCTTTTCCATGATCTCCTCACTCCTCTGCAACGGGCGGCGGAACCGCCCGAGTCGAATGATATACGCGGCGCCCAGGAGAATCGGATTGGTCGCGAGGCGCTCCCGCAGGGTCTTGGTCGAGCTCTGGAACGCCGCCCTGGCGGCGGTGGAGCCTAAAGCCGCCGTGGAGCGGGCCCTGAAGGATCGGGCCGTCGCGTCGGCACTGGCTCGCGCCCGGCGAGTGGGCGTCTTCGCCGTCGGGAAGGCCGCGGCGGCGATGGCCTCCGCGGTGAATGGTCCGGGCCCGCGCCTCACCGTGGTCCCGAGGGGCTATGCGTCCCGAACCCGAACCCGGGGCCGCGTCTTGCGGGCCTCGCATCCCGAGCCGGATCACTCGAGCGTTCGCGCGGCGCGGGCGGCCCTCGCGTTCTTCCGCGGCTTCGATCGCGGGGACGTCATCCTCTGCCTGATCTCGGGCGGGGCGTCGTCTCTGCTCTGCCTGCCCAGGCCCGGCGTCTCGCTCGCGGAGAAGAGCCGCCGGGTCCGCCGCCTCATGGACGACGGCGCGTCGATCGTCGAGATCAACGCCCTTCGCACGCGACTCTCGGCCGTCAAAGGCGGACGTCTCGGCCGCGCGACGAAGGCGCGGCTCGTGACGCTCGTTCTCTCGGATGTCCCGGGCGACCGGCCCGCGCTCGTCGGCTCGGGCCCGACGATCCGGCGGCGAAAAGGGGACATCGTTCGCGTCGTCGCACGCAACCGTGACGGTCTCGAGGCGGCGGCGCGGCGGGCGAGGGAAATGGGATTGTCGGCGAGGATTCGACCAAGGCGACTACGGGGATCCGCGCTGGTCAAAGGAGCAGAGTTCGGTCTCGAAGTGCGATCCTTGTCTCCCGGACAGGCCCTGCTCGCGGGCGGCGAGACCTCCGTGAGCTTCGATGAGGGCTTCGAGCGCGGCGCGGGTGGCCGGTGCCTCGTGTTCGGTGCCGGGGCGGCCTTTCTCCTGGATTCCGACGCGGGTCTCCGGCTGCTC
>DATBIJ010000260.1:0-9914 GCA_036557025.1 Thermoanaerobaculia bacterium
CGGCGAAGCAGCCCCGCGCCGCCCCCGGCCGCGAGCCCCGCGGCCGTCGCGATCCCGCGCTCCGCGGCGGTCGTCGGCTTCCGATACACGTAGGCGATCGTCCGTACCAGCCGCTGCAGTGCCAGCGCCTGGTACGACAGATCCGCCGCGAGCGGCAGAACCGCGAGAAGCCCGCCGGGGGCCGCGGCGGCGCCGCCGACCAGGCCGCAGCGGATGGCGGTCCGGGCGATCAGCTTCTCGACGATCTCGTCGTCGTCCGCCTTGGGGTGCTTACGGCGGAGCTTCTCGACCGCTCCGGCGATCCGATCGGCGTCGGGCTCCGTGAGCACGGACCGTGCGAGCGCGGCGTACATCGAAGAGATCCTAACGCGACGGCCCGCCCGCATTCCGATGCCCGCAAGGGAATACTGGAGCGCCCCGGGGGGCTTTGTTATCGTCCTTTTCGATTCGTCCGAAAGGAGATCTTGTGAAGCACCGTTTCGCCATCGCCCTGCTGCTTGCCGGCGCCCTGCCGGCGCTCGGCCAGACTGCCAAGAAAGGAACGAAGGTGTCCACTCCGCGCGACTACGCCAACACGCTCGTCACCCTCCAGACGGACATGGGCGACATCACCCTGAAGTTCTTCCCGGACAAGGCACCCAAGCACGTCGAGAACTTCGTCGAGCTCTCCGCCTCGGGCTTCTACGACGGAACGATGTTCCACCGCGTCATTCCCGGTTTCATGATCCAGGGTGGCGATCCGCTCACCAAGAAGGCGGAGGATCCCGCCCGGCCCTACGGCACCGGGGGCAACGAAGGCAAGAAGCTCAAGGCGGAGTTCAACGACACGCCGCACAAGCGGGGCATCCTCTCGATGGCGCGCTCCTCGAGCCCCGACTCCGCGTCGTCGCAGTTCTTCATCGTGGTGAAGGATTCCAACTTCCTCGACAACCAGTACACCGCCTTCGGCGAGGTCGTCTCCGGAATGGACGTCGCCGACAAGATCGCCGCCGCGCCTCGCAATGCGAACGACCGGCCCAACCAGGCGATCAAGATCAAGAAGGCGCTCGTGACGACGGCCAAAGGGTGATCACCGCCCCGACCCCGGACGGCCCGAGGCCGCCGGGGGAGGTGGCCACCGTGGCCCCCGCCGCGCTCGAGCGTCTCGCGCGCGGCGGCGGACTGCGCATCCGCGCGGCGGAATCGCTTCCCGGCGACCTGACGCACCGCCGCTACATCCGCCTCCACACAGACGGCGGCGGCAGCGTCATGGGCGTGGTCTACCCGGCAGGCGACGAGGATACGCGCCGACGCTGGGTCGCCGCCCGGCAATGTCTCTCGAGCCGGGTTCGCGTTCCGCGCCTGATCGCGGATGACGGCGCCGGATCCCAGATCCTGGAGGATTTGGGCGCGGAGGATCTCGCGGCGCGGCTCGGCGCGAGGCCCGCGGAGCGCGGCGACTGGCTCTCCCGCGCCGCCATCGCCGCCGCGGCGATCGCCGACTGCCCCGATCCCGAGCTGAACCCTCCCTTCGATGCGGCCTTCTTCCGACGGGAGCTGGAGCTCGCCCGCGAAGCGGTCTTCGACCTCTGGCTCGCCGCGCCGCTCACCGCGCCGGAGCGATCGCTCCATGATGCCTGGGCCGACGCGCTCTGCCGCGAGGTCGCCTCCCATCCGCGGGTCCTGTGCCACCGCGACTACCATGCCAACAACCTCTTTCCGGCCGGCAACGAAGTCGCCGCGATCGACTTTCAGGACCTTCGCACGGGCCCCGACACCTACGACGTCGCTTCCCTCCTCTGGGAGCGCACGACCCTTCCCTGGATGACGCCGGAGATGGCGGCACCCGTCGTGGCGAGGCTCGCCGCAGCGCGCGGGGCCTCCCAAGAACACATCGCCGGGAGACTGGACACGGTGTTGCTGCAGCGGGCCTGGAAGGTGTGCGGGACCTTCGCGCGCGCGGTCTCCCAGGGCCGCGGGGTCGTCTACCGCGACTATTTGCCGGGCCAGTTGCGCCTCGTCGACCGCCTTCTGTCTCGGCGCGGGGACGGGGGGTTCGGACGAGTCCTGCGAACGCGGACGGCCGCGTTCCTGGAGGGCGCGGGGCCCTCCCGCCCGCCAACCTGCTAAGCTTTGGGCGCCAAGGAGGCGTCCATGCCCCACCTCGGGCTGCCCGAGCTGCTCGTGATTCTGTTCATCGTCGTCGTGATCTTCGGCGCCAGCCGCCTGCCCCAGCTGGGCAAGGGCATCGGCGAGGGCCTGCGCAACTTCAAGGAATCGGTCAAGAGCGGCAACGAGGAGAAAAAGGACCCCAAGTAGCGCTCCCCGCGATCGCCGGTCGCCCCATCGAAAAACCCGCCCGAAAGGCGGGTTTTTCTTCTTCGAGGGATGGGCCCTACTTCTTCTTCTGGATGTCCGGGGAGACGTGCCGCTTCTCGCGCGGCAGGCGGATGTTCAGGATCCCGACCTTGTTTCGAAGCGTGTTGCGGTGAATCCCGAGCGAGCTCGCGGCGCGGCCCAGGTTTCCGAAGGAGCGGCGCACCGCTCCCACGATGTACTTTTTCTCGAATTCTTTCTTGGCGAGGTCGAGGGAGATTCCGTGAGCGAGTAGTTCGTCGATGATTTGCTGGAGCTGTCCGTCCAGGTTCACGATCCCTCCCGCCGAATCGAAGTGAAGCGAGGCCGCGGATCTTAGCAGAGCGAAGCGCGAAGGGAAGAGCCGCGTCGCGATCAGAAAAAATTTTTTTCGCGTGCCAAAGTCGTCGATCGCGCGCGTTCGCGCGCGCGCGCCACGCGAGACATCGCGACCAACAGAAATCCGCAGGAATCCGCAAACACCGCGGCGCGATTTGCCGAAAAAAAGAAAGAGGGGCGTGCGCCCCTCTTTCGATCGATTCGGCGGGAAGTGGGTCGACTACCGCAGCTCGACCTGGTCGCCGATCTGGATCAGCCGGAACGACTCGGTGATCCGGCCGACCGCCCAGCGATCGCCGACCTGCAGCACGGAGAGCTCGCCCAGGTAGGTGCGCGGAATCTCCATGCCCGGCGGGGGCGGCGCGTAGCTCCAGTAGTCGCCGTACGGCTTGATGCTGTACTCGCGCCCGAAGGCGACGCGGTAGATCGTCAGGGAATCTCCCGGCTGGATGCCGTCGGCGACGCCCAGGTTCACCATCACGACGTTGTCGGCGCCGAGCGAGATCACGCCGTCCTTGGTGTAGACGACCTGGCCGATCGGTTTGCCCGAGGCGGGATCGCAGGCCTTCGCGCTCGGGCCGCGCCGCGCCAGCGGGATGGGAATCGGTTCGAAGGGCTTCACGTAGGAACCAATCGGGATGTCGGTGCAGGAGTCCATGACCTTCACGATCGAGGAGCGCTCGTAGGCGCAGAGAACGACCGCGCGGCCGCGGTAGTTGTAGAACTGGCCGAGGCTCTTGCGCCGGTGCGCGGGGTCGAAGATTTCTGTTCCCGGGGCAACGACCCAGAACTCGTCGCCCGCCCGGATTCCGCGATCGGTCCCGCCGTCGATGTAGAGCAGATCGTCGGTGATGAAGTCTTCCTGCTCGGCGAGGCTCTCGGCGCCGATGATCTTGGCGACGAAGCGCTCACCGGGCGCGGCGAGGTAGCCGAAGCAGTAGAGATCGCTCTCATAACCCAGCGGCTGCGGGGCGGCCTCGAGCGAGGCCGGCGCCTGCTCGACGCGGTTGACCGTCTGCTGGGGTTCCCGGATCGCCCCTCCGGTCATTTCCGGAGTCTGGGCGGCGGCGACGGCGGCAGCCGTCACGCCCAGCACGACGAAACCGAGGCGTCCAATGGGGAGGCGCATGGCGACTCCTTATGAATTAAGGAGGAAAAAGGCTCTGTCTTAAATTACTTCGGAGCCCCGTCATTGTCAACGAAATAGACGCTCCGGCGGAGGGTCCGGAACCCCTGTAACTGGCTGAGCGAGCGGAAGCTACTGCGCGGCAGCCGCGGTCGGCGCCGGCAGGTCCGCCGCCATCTTCTTGGCCTTCCCGGCGTACTCGCTCTTGGGATATCCGTCGAGCAGCCGCTCGAGGTAGCGGCGGGCCTCGTCGGTCCGGCCCAGACGCTGGAGCGCCCGGGCCGTGTTGTAGAAGAGCTTGTCCTTCTGGCCGTAGTCGGGAAAGCGCTCCTCCAGCGTCGTGAAGCGCGTCAGCGCGGCCGCCGGGGATCCCTTTCGAAGGTAGAAGAAGCCCACCGAGAACTCGTGCTCGGCCAGGATGTCGGCGAGCTCGCGGATCCGGTCGCGGGCGGCCGCGGCGTAGGCGGAGTCGGGGAACTCCCGCATCAGGTTTCGGTATTGCTGGATCGCCTCGAGCGTCGCGGTCTGGTCGCGGTCCGGCCGCTCGATCTCGCGGTCGTAGCAAACGGCGAACTGGTAGCGGGCGTAGTCGCGGTTGCGCGCGTCGGGATAGCGGTTGAGGTAGTCGCGGTAGCGGTAGCGCGCCTCCGTGTAGCCGGTCCCACCCTGCTGGAAGTAGGAGTCCGCGACGAGCATCAGGCTCTCGCGCCCCTCCGGTTCGTTCGGATAGGTCTCGAAGACGAAAGAGAGGTACTTGCGACCCTGCTCCCACTTCTTCCTCTCCATGAGTGCCTTGCCCTTGGTGAAGAGCTGCTCCTTGGAGCTGGAGAGCAGCTCCTGCGTGAGCTTGTCGACGCCGGCCGAAGACGAAGACTTGCAGCCGGTGACCACCAGTGCCGCGGCCGCCGCCAGGGCGAGCAGGAGGCGCTTCATACGCTCACCCGTGGCACCGCGGCGGCGCGCAAGGCCCGGATCGCGCTCGCGGGATCATGCTCCCCGTATATCGCGCTCCCGGCTACGAGAATTTCCGCTCCGGCCGCCGCGAGAGCCCCCGCGTTTCGGAGGTCGACACCGCCGTCGACCTCCAGGGACGCCCGAGATCCCGCGGCCCGCGCTTCGACCGCGAGCTTGCGGAGCTTCTCGATCGAAGAAGAGATGAAGGGCTGTCCGCCCCAGCCGGGATTGACGGACATGAGCACGGCGTAGTCGAGGTCGCCCCACACCTCCGAGAGCCGCGTCGTGGGGGTCGCGGGGTTGATCGCCGCTCCCGCACGCACGCCCGCCTTGCGAACGACCTCGAGACAGCGGTGCAGGTGCCGCGTCGCCTCGACGTGCACGGAAATCCAGGAGGCACCCGCGCCCAGGTACGCGGAGAGCGAGCTCTCGGGCTCCTCGATCATCAGGTGCACGTCCAGCGGGAGACGCGTCGCCTTGCGCAGGTCCTCGACCATCTTCGGCCCGAAGGTCAGGTTGGGCACGAATCGCCCATCCATCACGTCGACGTGGACCAGGTCCGCTCCCCCTTCCTCCGCGCGCGCCAGCGCGTCCGCGAGCCGCGCGAAATCGGCGGCGAGAATCGAGGGGGCGATCCTCACGGGCGCGCTCATCGCAGGGCCGGCAGCGCGCGCGGGTCGGCCGAAACCGAGAGCGACACGACCTCGTTGCGGGCGATGGGAAACCCGGCCGGCGGGAACTGCTTGAGCACCGTGTTGGGCGCGACGCCCTCGTAGGCCTCGAAGCGCGCGCTCCCGACCCGGAATCCGAAGCTTTCGAGCCGCCGCCGCACCTGCTCCGCGTCCTGTCCGACGAGGTCGGGCATGACGAAGCGCGTCTCCGGCGACCCCCGGTTGGTCAGCACCGCGACCGGCACGTCGCGCCGGGCCGGCAGCTCCGGCTCGGGCTCCTGCGCCAGGATGCCGGGGCGCGAGACGGGATCGCGGATCCAGGAGACGGCTCCGAGCTGGAGCGATTCCTGCGCGAGACGCAGCGCCGCCGCGCGCGGCGGAAGGCCGGTCAAATCAGGCACGCGGAGATCGCGGCGGCCCAGCGAGAGCACCAGGCGCACCGCCTGCCCCGGCTTGGCGAGCGATCCGGCTTCGGGCTGCTGCAGGAGGACCTTGTCGGCGCCCACCTCGTCGTCGAAGCGCGCCCGCGCGGGCTGATCGGTGATGCGAAGGCCCAGGCGGCCGGCGGCGGCCCCGGCCTCCGCGAGCGTCATGCCCTTGAAGTCCGGGACTTCGACCGAGTGCCCGACGATGGACTTCCGAAAGCCGAACCAGGCCCCGCCGAGGAACACCAGCAGCAGCAGGACGCCGTAAACGGCTCGGAACAGGACACGTCGCACGGCGGAAAGCTAGCACGGGACGCCCTTTCGTGCCCCGGCCGCGTTGACAAGCCGGCACGCGATTTGCGACCCTCGGCCCTCGATGAAGCCCAGGGATGTCTTGGAGGCCGAGGCCCCCGACTGGTTCTCCAACTCCAGCTTCAAGAAGGCGGACCTTCACTGCCACTCCGTCTTTTCGACGTTCAAGTACTTCCGTCTCGCCAACACCCGCGACTGCTACAACCGGCCCGAAGAGGTGTACCGGCTGGCCAAGGAGCGCGGGATGGACTTCGTGACGATCACGGACCACGACTCCATCGACGGCTGTCTTGCCCTGCTCGACCGGCACCCGGATCTGCCGGATTTCTTCATCTCCGAGGAGGTCGAGACCTGGTTCCCCGACACCCGCCAGCGCATCCACGTCAACGTCTTCGACATCGACGAGCTGCAGCACCGCGAGATCCAGCGGCGGCGAAGCAACATCTACGACCTCCACGAGTACCTGCGGGAGCAGAACGTCATCTTCTCCGCCAACCACATGTTTCAGAACTACCGGCTGCGCAACTCGCCGCGGCGGTACTTCGACGAGATGCTGCGGATGTTCGACATCTTCGAGGTCAAGAACGGCGCGATGGCCTCGCAGCACAACCGGCTGATCGAGGATCTGATGGCCGTCGTGCGGGAGAAGAAGGGCGCCGTGTCCTTGATCGCCGGCTCCGACGCGCACACGCTGGGTCCGCTCGCGCGCGTCTACACGGTGGCGGAGGCGCAGACCGTCTCGGAGTTCCTGGAGAAGATCCGCCGCGGCGAGTGCTTCGTCTGGGGCTCGGAGATGGGCTTCCGCACCCTGCTCTCGGACGTCTACCGGATGGTGTTCCGCTACTACGGCAGCGTGCTCGACCTGAGAAACCCGGAGTTCACGGCCGGCGAGAAGGCGCGCCACCTGGCCCTCGCGGCGATGGGCGCGCCCTTCTCGGCCGCCGGCGTTCCCTTCGCGATCACGACGCTGAACTACATCAAGCAGATCCTCGTCTCGCGCCGCCTGGGAATCCAGCTGCGCGGACACTTCGAAGACCCGGGCAAGCCCAGCTGACGGCCATCGAGCTCCCGCTGGGCGCGCACCAGTCGATCGCGGGCGGCACGCCGCTCGCCGTCGAGCGCGCCGTCGCCACGGGATGCCGGGTTCTCCAGATCTTCGTCAAGAACAACGCGCGCTGGGAGGGCAAGGCGATCTCCGCGGCGGAGGCCCGCGCGTTTCGAGCGGCCGTCCGCGAGGCGGAGCTGCTCGCCGTGTGCGCCCACGCGAGCTACCTGATCAACCTGGCCTCTGCCTCCTCCGAGATCCGGCGTCGCTCCGTCGCCGCGTTGGCGGACGAGATCGAGCGGTGCGCGCAACTCGGAATCCCCGACCTCGTTCTGCATCCGGGGTCTCACGGCGGGGAGGGAGAGTCCCGCGGCGTGGCCCGCATCGCCGCGGGTCTCGACGAGGCATTCCGCCGGGCCCGGTCGTCACGCGTGCGGGTCCTGCTGGAAGGCGCCGCCGGACAGGGGGCGTGCGTCGGCCATCGATTCGAGCACCTTCGCGACATCGCCGGAGCGAGCCGTTCCCCGCATCGGCTCGGCGTCTGCCTGGACACCTGCCACACGCTGGCCGCCGGATACGACATCGCGTCCGAGGAGGGTTGGAGCCGCACGATCGCGGCGCTCGATGCGACCTTCGGCCTCGAGAAGCTCCGGGCGATCCATGCGAACGACTCCCGGCGCCCGCTCGGCTCTCGGGTCGACCGTCACGGCCACGTCGGCGCCGGCTATGTCGGGCGGGCAGGCTTCGGGAACCTCCTGCGCGACCCTCGCCTCACGGCCGTTCCCAAGTATCTCGAGACGCCGAAGGACCCGAACGGGGACTGGGACCGCCAGAACCTCGCGCGCCTGCGACGGCTCTCTAGAACGCCTCCTCGCGCCGGCGGCCGCGGCTCGCGACCATGAGGAGGAGTGCGGCCCCCAGCGCCCCGGCCGCGGCGCCCCACACGACGGATGCCGGCCGGTAGCGCAGTCGCATCTCGTGCCGTCCGGCGGGCACGCCGATCCCGACGAACGCGTGGTTGACGGTGGCGAGCGCAAGGCGCTCGCCGCGGGAGCCTCGCGCGGACCATCCCGGCCAGGCGGGCAGCGACGTCGCGACGAGCACGGCGGCGTCCGACTCGACGACGAGCTCGAGATCGCCGCCCGACGCGCGCACCGCGACGCGTCCCGACGCCCCGCGGCCCGCCTCCTCGGCCGCGGCGATGCCCGCGACCGGCGCGTCCAGCCAGGCGGTCCGGGAGAAGTCCGTCGCCGCCGCGATCGCCGCCAGCCGGCGTTCGGGGTCGCCCTCGACGAGGACGCGCGCCGGGAGGAACGCCCGGGGCAGCGCGCCGGGATTCTCGAGCAGCGTCATCTCGCGGCTCCGGGCGGCGACCCGCCAGCCTTCGGGCGCGTCGGCGCCGGGGGGCGCGATCGCCCAGCGGACGTTCAGGAGGTCGAGCAGCGGGTGCGTCAGGTCTTCGACGCGGTTGAACGACGCGTGCTGCGGCGCCGAAAAGAGGCGGCGCAGGTCGTCGTAGCGGTCCAGCACGATCGATTCGTAGCCCCGAACGTCCTCCAGCCCGTAGAGCGCGCTCGCGTTGGGCCGGAAGGTGTCGCCGGGCGCCACGATGCGGAACGGCTCCGCCTCGCGCAGCAGCGGCGTGAGGCCCGGCCGCGCGGGCGCGAGCGTCGCCGCCGGCAGCGTCGGGTAGGTCGCGCGCATCTCCACGGCGCGCTGGGCCGCGAGCAGAAACACCGCGGATGTGGCGATCGCGCGAGGGCTGGGCTTTCCCATCGCGACCGCCGTGAGCAGCAGCACGGGCACGACCTCGGCGGCGAAGGCTCCGCGTACGAACTCCTCGGGCAACCCCCGAGCGGAGAAGACCCCGTGCGAAAGGAGGAAGGCGAGCACGAGCAGGGCGGCGGCTCCCGCCGCGACCAGGGCGAAACGTCGCGAGAGCGTGCGGGCCGCTTCCTCGACGCCGAAGGCCGCGAGACCCGCCAAACCCAGGGCCGCCAGGAAGACCGCGCGATAGTTCAGCGAGACGGAGAAGAGCGGGATCGCGGAGACCACGTCGATCAGGCCGGGCGCGCTCGCGCCCAGGAGCACCCCAGCGACGGCGAACGAAGCGAAGAGCACGCGCCCGCGTTCGCGGTGGACCCGGGAGAAGAGCGCCCAGGCGGCGAGCGGGAAGGTCACCGCCCCCGCGTAGGCGAGCGGCATGCCCGAGGCGTCCTGGCGGGACTCGTCCACGGGGCTCTTGCCGTAGATCCCGTGCGCGAAGGGAAGCAGGGCCGGCAGCAGGCGGGCGGCCGCTTCCACGGCTCCGACCGACTGATCCGCGGCGCCGGAGGCCACCTCGGCTCGGCGATGCCGCCATTCCGCGGAGCGCGGCAGGCATTCGAGAAACGGCAGGAGTGCCGGCGCGGCGAGGAGGAACGCGAGCAGCCCCGCGGAGAGCGCCGGAGAGACCGCACGCCGAGCCCGGCGGCGCCCTTGCCCCACGAGCTCCCAGAGGAAATAGACGCCGCCCGCGGCGGCCGCGTGCAGGCAGCTCTCGGGATGGCCGCCGAAGAACGAGAGCGCGAGAGATGTCGCGGTCAAGCCGACGCCGGCGAGGCCATCTCCGCGCGCGATTCGACGCAGGCCCAGGAGCAACAGCGGCAGCGTCGCGATCGACGGGCCGACGCTCCAGCCGACCCAGAAGACGACGTACGTCGAGAAGC
>DATBIJ010000261.1:0-3198 GCA_036557025.1 Thermoanaerobaculia bacterium
GGCAGGTCCATCTGCAGGTTCGCGAGGGCCTCGTCCTTGAAGGCGCCGGTGAGCTGCAGGGCCATCAGGAAGTCGGAGGCCTTGCGCACGCCGCGCAGGATGTTGTTCCGCATCCCGATGATGGTGGGGCGCCCCGCGCCGGCCGCGATCGCGATGTGATCGAAGCCCGCCTCGAAGGCCTGCTCCGCGGAGAGCGTGCCGCCGAAGCGCACGCCACCGAGGATCGCGAGCCGCCGGCGGCGCGCGAGCGTGACGTGCAGCAGCGTCAGGAAGTTCTTGTCCCAGCGCACGGTGATCCCGTATTCCGAGACGCCGCCGAAGCCGGCGAGCGGGCGCCGGTCGAGCGGCTGGGAGATCTCCCCGAACGACTGGATCGGCGCGATCCCGCGGCCGTCCTCGCCGGTCCAGTGCGCCGGGAGCGGCTCGATCTTCAGACCGTCGATCCCGGCGACCCCGAAGCCCTCGTTGACCAGCGCGTGCGCGAGCGTGTAGCCCGCCGGGCCCAGCCCGACGACCAGCACGTTCTTCCCGTTGTAGGGGAGCGCGACCGGCCGCGTCGCGGAGAGAGGGTTCCACCGGGTCAGCAGGCCGTAGATCTCCACGCCCCACGGCAGCGCGAGGACGTCGGTCAACACACCGGTCTCGATCTGCGGGATGTTGACGGGCTCCTGCTTCTGGAAGATGCAGCCCTTCATGCAGTCGTTGCAGATGCGGTGGCCGGTCCCGGGGCACATCGGGTTGTCGATGCAGATCAACGCGAGCGCCCCGATCGAGTCGCCCTCGCGCCGCAGCGCGTGCATCTCGGAGATCTTTTCGTCCAGCGGGCAGCCGGAGAGGGTCACGCCGAGGGGGTTCTTCTCGAAGAGCCCCTGCTTGTCGTCGAAGAAGCCCGTCGAGCAGGAGTCCTTCTGCCGTTCGTGACAGAGCAGGCAGTAGTGGGCCTCGCCGAGGACCTGCCGGCGCGTCATGCGCGGGTCGGTCAGCGTGAAGCCCTCGCGCCGCCGGCGGCGGTCGAAGGGGCCGACCCGTTCCTCGGGCAGGGCGGGGTTGGGACGCTCGGTCGCCACGAGGTTCGCGTAGTCGAGCTTCTCGGGGAGATGGAAGCAGACCCAGCGGCGCACGCGGGGATCGAGATCCGGGCGCTCGAGGCGCGCGCGGCACCAGGAGGCGTAGAGATCGACGAGCGCCGTGGAGAGCTCCAGCAGGCCCGCGTCGTCCTCACCGGCGGCGCGGGGCAGATCCCGCGCGGCCGCGGCGCCCCGCGCGATCTCCAGGGCCCGGGCGCGCATCTCGGGTGCAACCTGCGGCTTCTTCTTCTGCCGCACGACCGCGAGCAGCTCCGCCTCCAGGTCCCAGAGCTCCGAGCCCAGCGACGCGGTCGCGAGCTCCGGATCCGCCTCCCAGGGCAGATCGGGGAAGAGCGCCTCCAGCGCCCGCGCCCGATCTCCCAGAGCGGCCAGCCCGTTCTCGTCGGGCAGCTTTGCGCGGAGGGCCCGGCGCTGGAGGAAGTCTCGGCGGAAGCGGAAGAGCACGGCCTCGGGACCGGAATCGGCCGCCTGCGCCCGCCACTCTTTCTCGATGCCGAAGAGCCGCGCGAGGAAGCGAGACAGCGGCCGCGCGGCCTCCACCAGCAGGCGCGAGCGCGAGAGCGGATCGAACGACTTCGGGTCCGCGCGCCAGGCGGTCAGGCGCTGGGCGAGCTCGGGCGATTCCGCGGCGAGCTCGTCGGTGAACGCGCGGTCCAGCGCGGCGAGGCGGTCCTCCCGGTGCAGGTCCTGGTATCGGAAGCCGGCGACCCCGAGAGGAAAGTCCCTCGCGGGATCGACGTGTGGCGGGGTCGTGGTCTCCAACCCCGCCATCTTACTTCGCGCAGGCTACTCGAGCGTCTTCTGGAAGGTCAGGTACGAGGTCTCGCCGCTTCCGACGTCGCGGATCGCGAGCCCCCAGATGTAGTCGCCCGGCCGGATCTTGAGCTCGATCACGCGCGAGAGGATCCGCTGATACCCCTGCAACAGCCAGAATCCCGGGCCCTCGTCCTGGAAGGGCCGCGAGCGGTAGCCCTCGCCGGAAAGAACCGCGCCGGCGATCTGGACGGTCGGCGGCGGCTCGAGCGGCACCCCGGCGACCGCCGGGTAGAGCACGCGCAGGCGCGCGACGATCTGCTTCCCCTCGCGTCCCACCCGTTCGATCTCGACTCTCGCCCCGAGGCGGTTGTCGTTGCGCCGCTCCACCAGCGCATCCTCGGCGTCGTCGAGCAGGCGATCCTGCGGCGGCCGAACGCGGTAGGTGCGCCGGTAGGCGAGCTGGAGACCCGGGCGCGTGGACTCGAGGCGGATCTCGTGGTCGAAATGGTCTCCGGTCGGGTCGCGGAAGGTGAGCAGGTAGCCTTCGGTGCGGCGCTCGACGACTTGCGTGACCTCGTCGCCAAAGCCTCCGCGGGAGAGCAGGGCCTTGCCGCCCGTCTCGTCGGCGACGAATTCCATCTGGGTGCCCGCGGCGGTGAAGGAGCGCGTCGTCGTCATCTGCTTTCTTTGGCTGTCACCCATACCGATCTCGGCGCCGCCGCGAGACTGCTGGGCCCAGGCGCTCTGGGAAAAATCCGCGGCCCGGAAGGGATAGAGCGCGATCTCGCGCCGGTTCGCCTCCGTCGTGAGGACCCGCATCTGCGTCGTCCAGCTCAGGCGCCGGCTGGAAAAGCTGTCGAACGCGAGGTCCGCGCCCAACCGCTCCTGACGATCCAGCATCTGCTGCGCCGCGGGCCCGTAGAGGGCCGCGGCCTGCTGCTCGTCAGGCTGCCGGTCGATCGCCTCGTCCGCGACGTTGATCGGGGAGAGGAAGGGTCCTCCCTCGGTAACCACGATCAGGCCCTTGCGGCCGGGCTCGGTCGGGAAGTGACGCAGGGCCTCCTGGTAGCTGTCGATCGCCTCGAGCTGGAAGCGGCGGACCATCATCGCGTCGGCCGTCGCGCTGCCGGCGGCGCGCGGGAACACCGTGGGATTCGCGCCGCCCGGCGGACCGACCCTCGGCCCCGCCTTCCGCGGCGCGGCGAGCGCCTTGCGCACCGCCGCGGCGTCGGTGGTCCAGGGGACTCCGACGCGTAGCTTCCCTTCGAAGTAGAGCAGCTGCAGGCGGACGTCGGGGGGCAGGCGCGAGATCGCTTCGTCCAGGCGCCGAATCGACGGCGTGCGGTTGTCCGTC
>DATBIJ010000262.1:0-5934 GCA_036557025.1 Thermoanaerobaculia bacterium
TTTCTCGTCGTCCGGTTGGGTGGTCAACCGGGTCGAGATTCCCCGCTCCAGGTCCCGGATCCAGATGTCCCAGGTTCCGAACCTCGGTTCGCGAAGGTCGTAGGCCAGCCGCGTCCCGTCGGGCGAGAGTCGAAGGCTGAAGACGGCCTCCGTGACCTCCCCGGGTGGACCCACCGGCCGGCCCTGACGGTCGAGAACGGCGATGCGGGACCGCGGCCGGTAAGGTTCCCATGCGGCGATCCCGGTCTGGGAGCCGGAGAATCCTGCGTTCCCGGGCCCCCAGAAATAGTGCACGCCCTGGGCCAGGACGAGGGGCTCGCCTTCGAGCCGCAGCGCGCGGGATTCGAACCGCTGCGCCAGCAGGGCTCCTTCCTGAACGTAGAGCAGGCTGTTCGGAGCGACGAGCTCGACGCGCGAGAGGATTCGCGCGCCGGTCACCCGCCCCAGATCGCCCTTCTCGAGGGAGAAGGCGCGCAGCTCGTGACCCGTCTTAAGGCCCACGGCGAGGTAGAGGAATTTCGATCCTTCATCGATCCACTGCGGCCACAGTAGAACGGCCGGCCGCTCCGATTTCGTCACCAGCCGCGGGGAGCCGCCGGTGTCGGACACGGCGTAGATACCCGGATCCACGGCCTGAATCTGCCCGAACAAGATGGTTCCCCGCGCGCTCCAGGAGCCAGGGCCTTCGGGCCCAGCATCGCAGAGCGTCGTCACCGCGCCGCCCTCCACGGGAACTTTCTTGAGCTTGGCATCGGCGAAGAAGCCCACGAATTTGGAGTCCGGCGACCAGAACGGGGAAATGGCCCGCTGCGTCCCTTCGATAGGCAACGCTTCCACTCTGTCGAGACGCCGGAGAAAGAGCTTCGCGTCGTTGCCCTCCTGGACGCGCAGGACGATCGAGCGCCCGTCGGGCGCGAGCGCCATGTTCGTGGTGATCTCTCCCGAGGAGTAGGTCGTGCCGGGCGGAACGTCGATGGTGAACGAGGCCGGCCGGGCGCGCGGCGTTCCGCTTCGCGAGTTGGGCAGGGTCACCGCGAGGGCCACCGCGAGGCATACGGCGATCAGCCAGGGCACGAGGGCACCGCCGCGCGAGCGCGCGGGCTTCGCCCCGATCCGCGAGACAAGATCCGAAATCCCGTCGCGCAGGCGCGCCAGGTCTTTGGCGAGATCGCGCGTCGAGGAATAGCGCTCCTCGGGGTCCTTCGACAGGCAGCGCTCGACGATCCAGGAGAGCGGAGCGGGGCAGTCGGCGGGCAGCGGCTCCGGCTCCTCCCGGATGATCGCGGCCAGGGTCTCGGCCGGAGTGTCGCGGCGGAACGGCCGCTGCCCGGAGACCATCTCGTAGAGCATGGCGCCGAAGGAGAACTGATCGGAGCGGAAGTCCACGGCCTTCCCGGCCGCCTGTTCGGGAGACATGTACCCGACCGTGCCCAGCACGAGGCCGGTGCCCGTCTGCGACCCGCCGGAGGTTCGGGTGGGCGCGCGGGACTGCTCGCCGGGGATCGGCTCCGTCATCTTGGCCAGGCCGAAGTCCAGGATCTTGGGATGGCCGTCGCGCGAGATCATGACGTTCTCGGGCTTCAGGTCCCGGTGGACGATGCCCGCCTCGTGCGCGCGCGCCAGCCCGTCCGCGACCGTCGCCGCCAGGGCGAGCAGTCGACGCGTGGGCATCGGCCCGGGCGCGAGTACCTCCCGGAGCGAAGAGCCCTCGACCAGCTCCATCGCGATCCAGGGGCCCGCCTCGGCCTTGCCGACGTCGTGAACCGCGACGATCGCGGGATGCGACAGCGCGGAGGCCGCCCGCGCTTCCCGCTCGAATCGCTCGAGCCGTTCCGCATCGGAGGAGAAGGCCGCCGGTAGGAGCTTCAGGGCCACGGTTCGCCCCAGCCGCGTGTCCCTTGCCCGATAGACCTCGCCCATCCCGCCGGCGCCGAGAGGCCCGAGAACCTCGTAGGGGCCCAGCCGCGTTCCGGCCGTGAGCGTCATCGTCTCCCGAGGACCGCGCGGAGTCGCGGCCCCGTTTCTACTTCCCGTGAATGCGCTTGGTCAGCGCGGGGACGCGGCCCATCAGGCGCGCGCACATCGCGAGCTGGCCGCGGTGGTAGTCCTCGTGGGCGATGCCGTGGAACAACCAGGCGAGCCGCGTGCCCTTCTCCCCGTCGAAACGGTTGATCAGCTGCAACATCTGGAGCTCGCCGGCCTTACGGAAGCGCTTCTCGCCGTCGGTGTGGGACATCTTCAGGAGCGCCAACAGCTGCGGGCGCGTCCGCTTGCCGGACACGCCACGGGCATGCTCGTGCAGGAAGCCCTCGTAGGACTGGCGCCGAAAGTCGCCTTCGGGCCGCGTCAGCTCCCCCGCCATCATCATTCCGGACTCGATGATGTGCTGGGCAATCTCCAGGACCGACCGTCCCCCGGACGCCGGCTGAAAGCCCATGTCCTTGTCGGGGATGTTCTTGAGCTCCTCGATGACGCCGCTGCGGGTATAGGCCCAGGCCTCCAGGGCTTCGTCCAGAAGGGTCGTGAAGGTCGCCATGCAGTCGTGTCTCCTCGGTTGGTCCTGCGAAGTCTACTTCGGGTCCCCGGAGGGCCGTCCTCGCCCGAAGGGGAAGGCCTTCCTGCTCAGGAAGCGGACAACTCGGGAAATCGGATCGCCTCGTGGAACTCGCACTGGAAGCGCGCGAGCCGTTGTCCCCGGCGCCGGCAGGTCTTGCAGGCCGAGTCAGGGACTCTTTCGGGGCATCGTCCTGGCCGACTCCGCGGCGACCGCCTTCCAGCGTGGCTCCTCGCGCAGCGTTTCGAAGAAGGGGTCGTAGATATGGCTCCAGAACAGCGCGTTGCGCTCCTCGAGGCCCTGCTCCAGGAGCGACAACGCATCGTCCTTGCGGCCGCGGCCCGCGGCGAGGAACGCCCGGTGCGTCGCCGGCACGAAACGGCCGTCCTTCTCCCGGGCGACGATCTCTCCCTCGACGCGGTCGGCGTCGGCGAGCCGTCCCGCCATCGCGTAGCCGGCGGCGAGCTGGCCCAGCAGCAGGGTCTGACGGCGCTCGGTCAGGTCGACCGACCGCTCCAGCATACCCACGGCCTCCGCCGACTGACCGGCGCGAAGCATCGCGACGCCGGCGGACCAGTGCGGAAACGGCGTGCCCGGATCCAGATGCATCGCGTGGCGGTACTCGCGGATCGCGTCCTCGGTGCGCCCGGCCTGGAAGAAGCACCAGCCGACGGCGGTGCGGGCGTTGGCGGAGTGCGGCTCGAGGGTCGCGGCGCGGCGCGTCGCCTCCAGCCCTTCTTCCAGAAACCCGCGCAGGCCCCAGAGCAGGCCGCGCCAGAAGAAGGGATCCGCGGAGCGCGGCGCCGCCGCCTCGGCCCGCCGGAGGACCCGCTCCTCGCGCTCCGCGTTCCAACCGTAGTAGTGCTCGATGATCCCGAGCGACAAGGCGACCTGCGCCGAGTCCTGCTCGAGCTCCTGCGCCTTCTCCGCCGCGGCTCCGGCGAGAGCCCAGGCCTCTCGCGTGTCGATGCCGCCGTAGAACCCGAGGCTGCAATAGGCATCCGAGAGGCCGGTGTAGGCCGAAGCGTACATCGGGTCTCGCGCGACCGCCGACTTGAACAGCGGCACGGCCAGCTCGGGCCGGCGGCGGCCGAAGTGGTAGCGGCCTTCGAGGTAGAGGTTGTACGCCTCGATGTCGCTCGTGCCCGGCGTGACGAGCCCCTCCTGCTCCGAACCGAGCAGGCGCACCTCGAGACGCTGCGCGATCGCCGAGGCGATCTCGTCCTGGACCGCGAAGACGTCCTCCATCTCGCGGTCGTAGCGCTCGGACCAGAGCTGGTAGCCGGTGGAGACATCGACCAGCTGAGCCGCGATTCGCAGCCGGTTGCCCGCCCGACGCACGCTTCCCTCGAGCACCGACGAGACGCCCAGGGCGACCCCGATCCGGCGCACGTCCTCGTCCCGTCCGCGGAAGGAGAACGACGAGGTTCGCGACGCGACGCGCAGGCCCTCGATCCGCGAGAGCCCGGTCAAGATTTCCTCCGTCATTCCGTCGCTGAAGTAGTCGGTCTCCTTGTCCGAAGAGAGGTTGCGGAACGGGAGCACGGCGATCGAGGTCCGCCGCGTCTCCGTTGCCGGTGTCGTGCCGCGCCCCATCGCGGAGTCGGCGTGCAGCTCCGCCTCGCGGAGGGCGAAGGCCAGATCGCGCGCGGATTGGAAGCGCTCCTCCGGGCGTTTCTCGAGGCAGCGCCGCACGACCCGTTCGAGCTCCGGTGTGATCGAGCGCCCCACTTCGCTGATCGCCGGGGGATCGTCCGAGAGAATCGCCATCATCGTCTCGACCGAGGAGTCGCGCTGGAAGGCGCGTCGCCGGGCGAGCATCTCGTAGAGGATCGATCCGAGCGCGAAGAGATCCGCCCGCGGGTCCAACTCGGCTCCGCGCACCTGTTCCGGCGACATGTAGCCGATCGTGCCGAGCAGTGCGCCCGGCTCGGTCTTGACGGGTGAGGTCGGCGAGTGGCTCTCCTCGGGCTGCGTGAGCCGGTGCGGCTTGGCGAGACCGAAATCCAGGACCTTGACGTTGCCGTCTTTCGTGAGAAACACGTTCTCGGGCTTCAGGTCGCGGTGGACGATTCCCTTCTCGTGCGCCGCCGTCAGAGCCTCGGCGATCGCGACGGCGTACGAGACGGCTTTGCGCGGCGGCACCCCGGTCGTCAGCGCCTCGCGCAGGGTCCCGCCCTCGAGCAGCTCGGTGACGGCGAAGGCCACGCCGCCCTCGTGCCCGATGTCGTGCAGCGCGAGGATGTTCGGATGCGAGAGCGCCGCGAGCATCCGCGCTTCCCGCTGGAATCGCGCCAGGGCTTCTTCGTCGCGGGCGATCCGCTCCGGAAGGACTTTGACCGCGACCTCGCGGCCCAGCCGCGTGTCGCGCGCCCGATACACTTCGCCCATCCCGCCGGCGCCAAGCGGCGCCAGGATCTCGTAGGGTCCGAGGCGTGTTCCGGATTGCACGGTCATCGCTTCGAGGGAAGGGCCAGGGTTCGAGGCCTAAGCCGCTCCGCGGGCGGGGATTGTAGCCTTTCGCGCGCCGATCCGGGACCGACGCGTCTGGTAAATTGAAACGCGCCATGGAACCCCGCCCGAGGCACGTCACGACCGCCGTCCGTGTGGGCCCCCTCACCATCGGCGGCGGGGCTCCGGTCGCGGTCCAATCCATGTCCAACACGGACACGGCGGACGCTTCCGGAACGGCGCGCCAGTGCATCGAGCTGGCACGGGCGGGCTCCGAGCTGGTTCGGATCACCGTCAACGTCCCCGAGGCCGCGCAGGCAGTCCCGGAAATCAAGCGGCGAATGCTCGATGCCGGCGTCGACGCCCCGCTGATCGGGGACTTCCACTACAACGGGCACATCCTCCTCACGAAGTTTCCGGCCTGCGCGGAGGCCCTGGACAAGTACCGCATCAACCCGGGCAACGTCGGGCGCGGTGCGCGTCGCGACGAGCAGTTCGCGACGATCTGCCACGTCGCGCGCGACCACGGCAAACCGGTCCGCATCGGCGTCAACGGCGGCTCGCTCGACCCCGAGCTGGTCATGGCGAAGATGCAGGAGAACACGGACCGCAACCTCGGCAAGAGCTCCGAGGAGATCGTGAACGACTGCCTGATCCTCTCGGCCCTCGACTCGACCGAGCGCGCGATGGAAGTGGGCCTGCGCAAGGACGCGATCATTCTCTCGTGCAAGGTCTCGCGACCTCTGGATCTGATCGCCGTCTACCGGGAGCTCGCGCGAAAGACCGAGCAGCCGCTCCACCTCGGCCTGACGGAGGCGGGCATGGGAATCAAGGGCCTCGTCTGGTCCTCGACCGCGATGGGCGTGCTGCTCTCGGAGGGCATCGGCGACACCATCCGGGTCTCGCTGACTCCGCGGCCCGGCGGCGAC
>DATBIJ010000263.1:0-22090 GCA_036557025.1 Thermoanaerobaculia bacterium
ATGTCTCCTTCGACGCGGGGCGCAGCTGGTCCTCGATCTTCAACCAGCCGACGGGGCAGTTCTATCGGGTCATCACGGACGACCGCAAGCCGTACCGGGTCTACGGAGCCCAGCAGGACAACACGACGATCTCGATCGCGAGCCGCGTGCCGGGCAACGTCATCACGGGGAACGACTGGTATGCGGTGGGCGGCTGTGAAAGCGGATGGATCGCGCCCAAACCGAAGGACCCCGACGTCGTGTTCGCGGGATGCTACGGCGGCTCGATCACGCGCTACGACCACAGGACGAGACAGGACCGCGAGATCGTGGCCTGGCCGCAGCTGGCGATCGGGCAGGCGCCGAAGGACTTGAAGTATCGCTTCCAATGGAACGCGCCGATCGTGATCTCGCGCCACGACCCGAACGTCCTGTGGCACGCCTCGCAAATCCTGCTCGAGAGCCGCGACGAGGGGCAGACCTGGAAGGAGATCTCGCCGGATCTGACGCGCAACGACAAGGCGAAGCAGGACTACTCGGGCGGACCCATCACGCGCGACAACACCGGCGTCGAGGTCTACGCGACGATCTTCGCCGTCTCGGAGTCGCCGCACGAGGCGGGGACGATCTGGGCCGGCTCCGACGACGGCCTCGTGCACATCACGCGCGACGGGGGACGCAACTGGTCCAACGTCACGCCGAAAGGGATTCCGGACTGGATCCAGATCAACGCGATCGACGTCTCCCCGCACGAGAAGGGCGGGGCCACGGTCGCGGCGACGATGTACAAGCACGACGATGACAGGTCCTACATCTATCGGACCGGCGACTACGGGAAGACCTGGAAGCGGATCGACTCGGGCATCCCCGAGGGGGCGTTCGCGCGCGTCGTGCGGGAGGACCCGGTCCGCCCTGGCCTGCTCTTCGCCGGCACCGAGACCGGGCTCTACGTCTCCTTCGATGCCGGAGCGTCCTGGCAGCGCTTCCAGCGAAACCTGCCGGTCGTCCCGATCACCGACCTGACGATCAAGGAGAACGACCTGGTCGTCGCGACGCAGGGCCGAGCATTCTGGATCCTGGACGACCTCGGCTCTCTGCGCGGCTGGAAGCCGGAGATTGCATCGGCGAAGCTCCACGTCTTCCCGCCGGCGCCGGCGTATCGCTGGGAAGGGGGGGGCGGCCCCGAGGGGCTGCCGCCGCCGACGGCCGCGGGCCAGAACCCCGCCAACGGGGTCGTCGTGACCTACGCGATCCAGGAGAAGCCAGAGGAGAAAACGCCGCTGACCGTCGAATTCTTGGATGGCGAGACGGTCCTGCGAAGCTACTCGAGCGCGAAGAAAGAGAAGGAGGGCGCGGACGAGGAGAGCGCCGACAAGCCGTTGGAGCCCAAGGCCGGCGTCAACCGCGTGGTCTGGGACATGCGGCTGACCAAGCCGGACCTCCTGCCCAAGGCAGTCATCTGGGGCTCGTCGCTCGGGCCCAAGGTCGCTCCGGGCACGTACGCCGTGCGGCTGAAGATGGGCGACGCGACCGCGACCGAGAAGGTCACGATCCTGCCCAATCCGCTGGTGGCCATCTCGGCCGAGGATCTGCGCGCGCAGCATGCCCTGATGAAGGACGCGATGGCCGGGGTCTCGGAGTGCCACGAGGCCGTCCGCCAGGTGCGCGAGGTCAAGGGCGAGCTCAAAGAGATGGGCGAGCGCGCCGAGCGGCTCGGCAAGGGCGCCGCGCTGAAGGATCAGGCGAAGGCCCTCTCCGAGAAGCTGACGGCGGTCGAGAAGAAGCTCGTCAACCCCGACATCCAGTCGAACCAGGACGTGCTGAACTTCACGCCCGCGATGGACCACGAGTTCGCGGGCCTGGCCAACGTCGTGTCCTCCGCCGACTCGCGGCCGACCGACGCGTCCCTCGCTTACTACAAAGATGTCCGCGCGCGGCTCGATGCCGTGCAGGCGGAGCTGAAGGCAATCTGGGACAAGGACCTGGCGGCCTTCAACGACGCCGTGCGCAAGGCGGACATTCCGCCCGTCCCGGTGATGAAGAAGCCCTAGGCCGTTTTTCCTGCATTCATGCCTGACCCCGTATTCCCCGGACTCCGTCGAGCAGGTCGCGCAGGTCGGGGGGCAGGGGCGAAACGATCTCCACGGGATCGTTGGTCGCGGGGTGGCGGAAGGCGACGCGCTCGGCGTGGAGGGCTTGCCGCGGGAAGGCCTCGAGCCGACGGCGCAGGGCGGCGTCCTTGATCTTGTCGAAGCGGGCGCGCCCGTAGACGGGGTCGCCGACGATGGGCAGGCCCGCCGCGGCGAGGTGGACACGGATCTGGTGTGTCCGTCCGGTGACCAGCCGGCAGCGCAGAAGAGCCAGGCCCAGCGACGGGAACTCGCGCTCGATCTCGTAAAGGGTCTTCGCCTCGCGTACTCCCGCGGGCAGCTCCTCGGCGGTCGCGCGAAATGCCCGCATCTTCTTGCGGTCCCGCGGATCCCGGCCGATCGGCAGGGCCACGTCGCCCTTGCGGACGCGCGGCGACCCCGCGACGAGCGCCAGGTACTCCTTGCGCATCGTGCGCTTCTTCATCTGCCGCGAGAGCGAGGCATGCGCCCGATCGGTTTTCGCGACGAGAAGGACGCCGGAGGTGTCGCGGTCGAGGCGGTGCACGATTCCGGGACGCTGCTCGCCCCCGACCCCCGCGAGATCCTTCACGTGATGCAGGAGCGCGTTGACGAGCGTCCCGGAGCCGTGGCCCGGCGAGGGGTGGACGACGATCCCCGCCGGCTTGTCGATCGCGAGCAGCTCCGCATCCTCGTACAGGACCGCGAGGGGGATGTCCTCGGCCTCGAGCCGCGCCTTTCGCGGCTCCGCGATCTCGATCTCGACTTCCTCGCCGGCGCGGACCGTCCGCGACGGCCGCGCGGCCGACCCGGCGACGCGAACCGCGCCTTCCTCGATCAGTCGCCGGATGCGCGACCGCGTCAGGTCCGAGCAGGCCGAGGCGAGGAAGAGATCCAACCGGGTTCCGGCGGAGGGGATGCCGACTCTGAAGCGGCGGACGGACATCGAGGTTGCGGGAGTCGCCTCGGCTATCCGGCCGTCTCCCGGCTCCTTCGCGAGAACAGCACGAGCATCGACGACGCCAGCAGCGCGAGCAGCAGCGAGATGAACTGGGAAGTGGAGAGAAGGTCCTCGACGACGAACCCGCGCGCACGATCGCCGCGCCAGATCTCGATGACGCCGCGCGTCACGGCGTAGAGCAGCACGTAGAGCCAGAAGACCTGTCCGTCGAAGCGGCGGCGGCGGTACGCCCACTGCAGGACGAAGAAGATCGCGAGCGCGGAGAGCGACAGGTAGACCTGCGTCGGATGCAGGGGAATGCCAAGCGGAGTGCCGACCTGTTCGTTCGCGAAGGGATCGGTGAACGTCACGGCCCACGGATGCGGACAAGCCTTCCCGTAGCAGCACCCGGCCGCCAGGCAGCCCCAGCGCCCGATCGCTTCGCCCAACGCGATAGACGGCGCCCCCATGTCGGCGATGCGCCAGGCCGGAAGGCGGTGCTTGCGCATGTAGAGGATCGCGGTCAAGGTCGCCGCGATCAGGCCGCCGTAGAAGACGCCGCCCGACCGCAGGATCCCGAGGAGGTCGCGCGGGTTCGCCGTGTAGTGGCGCCAGTCGACGATCAGCAGCAGCAGCTTCGCCCCGAGGATCGCCGCCGCCAGGATGTAGAGCGACAGATCCAGGACCTTCCCCTCGGGAAGGCCGTCGGCGATGGCCTTCCGGCGCAGCAGCCAGATCCCGGTCAGGTAGGCCAGGGCCAGGATGACCCCGTAGGTCGGCAGGTAGAAGGTGCCGATCTCGATGAGCTTGGGATGCACGGCGTCTAGGCGGGGGGCGCTTGTGCGGGTGTGGCCGTCTCCTCGTCGCCCCGAAGCATGTCGAGGAAGAGCAGGCCCACGCCGACGCAGATCGCTGCATCGGCCACGTTGAACGCGGGCCAGTGGTGCCCCGAGATCGAGAAATCCAGGAAATCCACCACGTAACCGTAACGAACCCGGTCCATCAGGTTGCCGACGGCCCCGCCGAGGATCAGCGCGAATCCCAGCTGGAGGCGCACGCTGCGGTGCGAGGAGCGCAGGGCGTAGAGGGAGACGACCAGAAACACGATGACCGCGACGCTGTTCAAGACGATCGCCTTGACGGAGGAGTCCACGGAGGCGAACAGCCCGAAGGCGGCGCCGCTGTTCTGGACGTAGGTCAGATCGAAGAAGCCCTCGATCACGGACCTGCTCTGGTGGACTTCGAAGCTCCGTGCCACGATGCCCTTCGTCCATTGGTCGGCGAGCAGCACGAGCAAGGACAGCAGGACGTAGGCGCCCCGATACAGGGCGCTCTCCTTGATGGTCATCTTCCCGTTCACGAGACGCTCCCGGCCGGCGCGGACAGCGCCTCCAGCACGCCGCGGCAGCGCGCACAGAGGCCGGTAGCCTCCGCCTCGAGCGTGACCTTCCAGCAGCGGTCGCACCGGCGGCCGCGGGCCTTCGCGAAGCGAAGCCGCAGCCCCGGGTAGACCCGCGACTCGTGCCCCTCGGGCGAAGGGGAGGCCTCCTCGAGGACCTCCGAGACGATCAGGAAGTCCGCGAGGGCGGGCCCCATCGTCGCGGTGGCGACGCGGTCCTCCGCGAGGGCGGGATCCGGGGTCAGAACGACGGCGGCCTCCAGGGACGAGCCGATCGATTTTTCGCGCCGCGCCTCTTCCAGGACCACCGCCACCTCGTCCTTCAGCTGGGTGAGGCGGTCCCAGGACCTGGCCGCCGCCTCTCCCTCCTCGGGGATGTCTTCCAGGGCGTCGAAACGCGTCAGGTGGACGGATTCTTCCTTTCCCCCCGGCAGCTGCTGCCAGATCTCCTCCGCGGTGAAGGGCAGGATCGGTGCGGAGAACGTCGCGAGCCAGCGCGCCAGCCGCCACAGCGCCGTCTGGGCCGACCGGCGCTCCGGAGAGCCCGGGGCCGACGCGTAGAGCCGGTCTTTCAGGATGTCGAGGTAGAACGCGGACAGCGTCGTCGCGCAGAAGCCCAGGATGCCGTGGTAGACGACGTGGATCTCGTGGCGCTCGTAGGCCGTCCGCATCCGGACCGCGAGGCGGCGGGCGAGCGCGAGGGCCCTCAAATCCAGCGCCCGGAGGGAAGCGGCCGGGACCGCCTGCGCGGGATCGAAGTCGTAGAGGTTCGAGACCAAATACCGCGCCGTGTTGCGTATCTTGCGGTAGGCCTCCGCGCAGCGTGCCAGGATTTCCTCGGAGATCGGGTCGTCGTCACTCTTGTCCAGGCTCGCGACCCAGAGCCGGAGGATGTCGGCCCCGTACTTCTGCAGAACCTCGCCCGGGGCGACGACGTTGCCGAGCGACTTCGACATCTTGCGGCCCTGCCCGTCGACGACGAAGCCGTGTGTGAGGACCTCTTTGTACGGGGCGTCGCCGTAGAGCGCGACGGAGATCAGAAGCGACGATTGGAACCAGCCGCGATACTGGTCGTGCCCCTCGATGTAGAGGTCCGCCGGGATCTCTCCCGCCGGCCGCGTGAGCTCCGGCCAATCCCCGGAGCGCAGCACGGCCATGTGTGAGACGCCCGAGTCGAACCACACGTCCAGGATGTCCGACTCCTTCTCGAACGCCGCGTAGCCGCGGCGGTCCATGCCGGGCGGCAGGAAGTCCTCGACCGGACGCGCGTACCAGGCGTCGCCGCCCTCGCGGGCGAAGATGCCGGCGACGTGCTCGAAGAAGCGGCGCTGCTCTTCCGGCGCGTCCTTCCAGGGATAGACCTCGCGGCGCTCGCCGTCCCTCATCGCGTAGAGCAGCGTGATCGGCGATCCCCAGCGCCGCTGGCGGGAGACGACCCACTCGCGCCGGCTCTCGACCATGCCGCCGATGCGCGGCTCGCCCCAGCTCGGCACCCACGAAACGCGCCGGATCGCCTCCGTCGCCCCCCGGCGCACGTCGGTCGTCGGATCGTCGAGCCGCACGAACCACTGCACGGTAGCGCGGAAGATGACCGGCTTCTTGCACCGCCAGCAGTGGGGATAGTCGTGTCGGAACGCGGGGTCGAGATGCACGAGCGCGCCCGCGGCCTTCAGGTCCTCGACGATGCGCGCGTTGGCCTCGAGCACCTTCTCGCCACGGTAGCGCGCGACGGTCGTGAAGCGACCGCCGGCGTCGACGGGGGAGAGGACGGGGAGGCCCTCGCGCTGGCCGGTCACGAAATCGTCCTCGCCGTGTCCGGGCGCCGTGTGGACCAGGCCGGTGCCCGTGTCCATCGTGACGTAGTCCGCCGCGACGAATCGGAAGCTGCGCGCCTGCTCCTCCGGCGTGAGCTCGCCTCGGGACTCCTCCGCGAGGGGATGGCGGTAGCGCAGGCCGACGAGGTCTGATCCGCGGAAGCGCCCGACGATCGAAGGGGCCGGCGCGGGCGCACTCCACCCCGCCCGCGCGGCCACGGATTCCAGGAGGCGTGCCGCGAGGAGGAAGCGGCCGCCTCCGGCCTCGACGAGGACGTATTCCTCGTCGGGATGGACGGCGATCGCGAGATTCGACGGGATCGTCCAGGGAGTCGTCGTCCAGATCAGCGCCGCGGCGCCCGCCAGCCGGGGATCCTTCGGGTTCGGGTCGACGAGCGGAAACGCGACGACGATCGCCGGATCCTGCCGCGACTCGTACTCGAGCTCCGCCTCGGCAAGCGCGGTCTGGTCGGTGAAGCACCAGCGCACGGACTTCAGGGCCTGGTAGACGAGGTTCTTCTCGTAGAAGCCGCCGAACGCCCGGGCGATCTCGGCCTCGTAGCGCGGCGACATGGTGAGGTACGGCCGGTCCCACTCGCCGCCGACCCCGAGTCGGCGAAACTCCTGCTTCTGCGTCTCGACGAAGGAGCCGGCGTACTCCCGGCAGGCCTTGCGGATCGCGACGGCGTCCATCTCGCGCTTCTTCGAGCCGAGCTTCTTGTCGACCTGCTGCTCGATCGGGAGGCCGTGGCAGTCCCAACCCGGCACGTAGGGGGCGTCGTAGCCGTCCATCTGCCGGTTTCGGGCGACCATGTCCTTCAGGACCTTGTTCAGGACGTGGCCGATGTGGATGTTGCCGTTCGCGTAGGGGGGGCCGTCGTGGAGGATGTAGCGGCCGCGCGGGCCCTTCATCGCCCGGCGCTTCTCCTCGAGGCGCATCTCCACCCAGGCCTCGAGCTGCCGGGGTTCCCGCCGCGGAAGATCCGCTTTCATCGGGAAATCCGTGCGCGGAAGGTTCAGGGTCGCTTTGTAGTCGGGCGCGTCGCTCATGAAAGTAAAGCGCGGGATCTTATCTTAGGAAACCGTTGACTGGGGACTCTGGACTCGGGACTCTGGACTCTGGACTCGTCGCGCCCGCTCAGGAACCCTCCGTCACCAGCGCCACGACAGCGGCGGCCATGCCGGCCGTGTGTGTGATCGAGACCTCCATCTCGCGCACGCCGAGCCGTTGCGCCCGTTCCCGGGCGCGCCCGGTCAGGGTCAGCGCCGGCTTGCCGGACGGGTCCGCGATCACGGCGATCTCGCGGAACGAGACGCCGCGCCACCCGGTGCCCAGCGCCTTCATCGTCGCCTCCTTGGCCGCGAAGCGCCCCGCGACGTGCTCGGCGAAGGCGCGGGGATGCCGCCGGGAGCGGCGGATCTCGCCCGGCACGAAGACGCGGGCGAGAAAGCGCTCGCCGTGCCGCTCCAGCGCCGCCGCGATTCGCGGGACCTCGGTCAGGTCGATCCCCAGGCGCAGGCTCACGCCGATCCGCCTCGGGGGCGCAGGCCGAAGAAGCGGGCGATCCGGCCGGCGAGGTCGTGCCGCTCGTGGGCGGCGGCCGCCGGCCGTGAGGAAAGCACGTCGGCGGAGTATTGCCGGCGCTCGGTCATGATCTTCTCGAGGGCCCCGCAGAGCGACGGGTTGGCGGCGAGCACGGGCGCGAGATCCTGCTTCTCGATCTCGATCAGAACGGCCTCGCCCGCGGCGCGCACCGTCGCGTTTCGCACATCGCCGGTCAGGAGGCTCTGTTCGCCGAAGGACTGCCCCGGCCCGAGCGCGGCGACCCGCTGACTCGAGTCCCCTTCGCCGTGCACGGAGACATTCAGCGTCCCGGAGGCGATCAGGAACATCGAGTCTCCCGGCTCGCCCTCGCGCACGACGATCTCGCCGGGGCCGAAGCGCAGGACGGCCGCTCCGGCGGTCAGGGCCGTGCGCTCCTCCGGCGACAGCGCGCCGAACAGATCGAGGCCGGAGATGGCCGCCGCCGCGTCGGCGGGCGGGCGCGCCTTCGCCAGCGGTCCCCCGGCGTACTGGTGCTGCCGGATGACGGCATACGCGTGCGAGATGTTCGCTCGCGAGAGCGCATACCAGACGCGCTCGTGCACGAGGGCGTCGATCTCGAGGAATCGGGAATAGTCCTCCAGCCAGTACCGCAGCTCGTACAACACGCCGCTCGCCTGGAAGCCGCGCAAATCCGCCGTTGGCTCGGGCCTCACGGCCACGCCGGACACGCCGCGAATCGCCGATTCCATCGCGACGCGAGCGCGCTCCGGGGATTCGTCATATTCCAGCTCGACCAGCAGGCGTCGCGCGATGGGGCGGCCTCGGGGAAAGATCTCGAGCCGCTCGCGACTCGCGATGCCGTTGGGGAGCAGGAGGAGGTTGCCCTCCGGCGTTCGGAGTCGGATGCTGCGCCACGAGAGCTGCTCGACGACGCCGTACACGCCCCCGGTCTGGATCACGTCGCCGGCAGTGACGGATCGCTCCATGGCGAGCCCCAGACCGGCGAAGAGGTTCCCGAGCGTGTCCTGCAGCGCGAGGCCGATGACCGCGGTGATGATCGCCGAAGGAACCAGCACGGCGGTGAGACTCATGGAAAGCGTCGCCTGGAAGAGAAGGGCGAGCGCGAGACCGAACAGCAGCAGCGCCGCGAGCTGGCGCAGCAGCGCCGGGGCGGGGGAGCGGCCGCGCACCCGCGGGACGGCCTCGAAGAAGATCAAGTCCAGGATCCGGATCGCGAGCACCGCCGCGGCGATGCCGATCGCGAGCTTTCCGTAGTCGCGCGTCCCGCCCGGGCCTCCCGGCGACGAGGTCGGGATTCCGAGCGCCCCGGCCGCCCAGACGGCGGCGGCCACCACGGCCAGGAGGATCAGCGGGACCGCGAGGCGGCGCAATGCCGAGCTCACAGCGCCGCCACGCGCGCCGCGGCGGCCCGAGGGTCCGCCGCCTGCTGGAAATAACGGATCGCCGCAACGCCCGCTACGCGGGCGCGCCGCCGCGCGATCTCGGGCAGCCGCGGCTCGTCGATCCCTCCGACGGCGTAGACGTCGGCGGCGTGCTCCGCAGCCGCGGGCAATTCGTCGAGCGCCTCGGGGGAGAGGGGAGGACCGTAGCGCTCCTTCGAGGGCGTCGCGAAGATGGGACCCAGGAGCACGAGGTCCGCGCCGCCGTCGATCGCGCGCCGGGCTTCTTCACAAGAGTGCGTCGAGACGCCGACGCGGAATCCCCGCGGCACGACCGCGCGGACGGCCGCGAGCGGAAGGCCGTCGGCGGGCAGGTGCACGCCGTCGGCTCCGGCCTCGAGCGCGACGTCGAAGCGGCCGTTGACGTAGAGCGGGACCGTCGGTCCGAGGGCTTCGCGGGCGTCCCGTGTCCACGCGAGTCGCTCTCGGTCGGTCGCGGTCTTCTCGCGCAGCTGTACCGAGAGTCCCGGCGCGCCGCGAAGGCTGCGAAGGATCTCCCGGAAGCGCTCGTCACCCACCGCCGAGCGGTCGGTGATCCAGAGGGCCTTCATGCGCCCCCGCCCGGTGGGGTCTCCTCGCCGAACAGGAAGCGGGTGAGGCCGCGCAGGTCCGCGAACCCGACGATCAGGTGGATCAGCCCCAGGCCCGACACGAACCCCCGAAAGAAGTGGGAGGTGGCGAGCCCGGCCCCGCCGAGTCCGCCGTGCCATGGGCGCAGGACGAGGTAGACGCCGACGGCCGTGCAGTAGAAGACGAACAGGAGGTTGCCGACGAAGGCGAGCAGGCTCGGGCGGCTCAATCTGTCGGGATTCTACCCGCGCGGGGGGCGCTGAAAAAAAGAGCCGCGTCTTTCGACGCGGCACGCAAGGAGAGCCCGGAAGAGGATTCCGTCAGTGTCGCCGGCCCGAGCTGCGCGGCGAACCTGTGCTGCCGCCGGACGGCCGCGATCCCGAGGAGGAGGACGGGGGCGACGCCGGCGCGGAGCGCGAAGACGAGGAGGAACCCGAGGAGGCCCGCGGAGGGGGGCCGCTCGATCCCTGCGAGGACGGAGCGGGCGCGCTGCGCGGGGAGGGTGAAGAGGCCTGGGGCGGGCTCGCCGGCGCCGACCGCGCCGAGCCGCCATCCGACGGCGCGCGGCGCGGGGCGGTGGCGCGGGGCTCGCCGCGCGGCGCCTGCCGTTCGGGCGAAACCGCTCCCTCGATGACGCGGCGGGCCGCGGCGGAGTCGCCGCGGGACCGCCAATCGCCCTGGGCCTGCGGCTGCTGCCGCGACCGCGATCCCTCCGGAGCCGGCGGGGCCTCCGACGGGGCGCTGCGCGGCGGGCGGGCACGCCAATCCGAGGGGGACTGTGTCTCGGTGCCGCGCGCGCGAGGCGACTCGGAGGTCCGCGGCGGCACACGGTCCTCGAAGCTCCGACGCTGGATCGAGATCGTGCCGCCGTTGCCCGAGGAGTCCGCCGGAGACGGGCGCTCGACCGGTTGCGTCGTTCTCCCTCGCCAGTTGTCGGGCCGCGCCGCGGGCTTCTCGCTGGAAGGCGCGGGCGCCGCCTGCACGGGCTGCCGCGGCTCCCGAGCCTGCACCGCCGGAGGCGCCGCCGTCTCGCGGGCGCTCGTCGTGCCCGTGCCCTGCCGGTCGACCGTCGAGCGCTCGAGCGTGCGGCCGGTCGGACGCGCCTGGGATTCCGACGCGACGCCACCCCGTTCGGCCGTCGCTCCGCGCGGAGAGACCGCACGGGCCTCGGCCGCGTTGCGGCGGTCCACGGTCGTGCCGCGGGGCGCGATCTCGTCGGCCGTGGCGCCGGCAAGCCGCCCGCGCTCCGACACGACGGTCCGGCGCCGCAGCGAGTCGACCGCGGTCGCGGGGAGGTTCTCGGTGCGCGCGAAGATCGGCGCCATGCTGGCCGCGTCGCGCGAGGCCGTGCGCTCGATGACCCGCGGAGCCTCGCGGACGTACTCCTGGAGCGCCGCGCGGGTGCTCGTGCCGCCACGGGCGTCCACCACGACGGGGCGCGAAGAGATCGCGACGCGTTCCCCGAGCCGGTCGGCCATCCGATCACCCGGCGTCACCTGCATCCGCGCGTTGACGACGCCGATGTTCTGATCCCCGGTGAAGTTCCACCCACGGAAGTCCACGCCCCTGGTGTCGTAGGCGCCGTGCGCCGAGACGTAGACACAGTCGCGGTTGTTGTAGCCCCAGTGGTGGTAGTAGGAGTTCCACCAGGGTCGGTAGTAGCTGTACCACCCGATCGGGCACCAGCCGACGTAGCCGGCGGAGTAGCCCCAGTAGACCCAGGCGGGCGAGTAAGCCCATCCCGGCGACCAGGCCCAGCGGCCCCAGCCCGCATCGAAGTACCAGTTGCCGTAGTGGTGCGGGTACCAGCCCCAGGGATCGTAGGACCACCAGGACAGGCCCAGCGGCGTGTAGTACCAGGTTCCGTTGGAGTACGGCGACCAGCCCACCGAGACGCGGGGAACCCAGACATTGGCGTTGTAGGAAGTGCTGTAGCTCCAGTCGCCGTAGCCGTCCATCGACTGGACGTCCGCGGCGTAGTCCTCCCCGACGTAGCCGGAGGAGGTGCCCTTGGCATAGATGGTCTCGAGCCGATCGGCCGACCACGTGTCGAAGCGGTCGCGCGAGAAGCTTCCGGTCTCCACGACCGGCTCGGCCTCGCCGCGGACCATCAGGTAGCGGCCCGCGACGATGGTCTCGCTCGCGCCGCGTGTGCGCACGTCGGCGGTTCCCTCGCGCACGACGACGGCGGTGCCGTGACGCGGGTCGTAGTTGATCCGGACGCGGGCACCGGTGCGCAGGTAGACGGTCGCGTCGTCGGTATCGACGCGCGGGATCCGGGTCTCCTCGTAGCCGCTGGCGATCAGGATGACGGAGCCGTCGATCAGGTCGATCGCGGACTCGTTGCCTTCCTCGCCCTGCGCCAGCTCCGTGAAGCGCACTCGCGTGCCGCCGCCCACGTGCAGCAGGTTGCCGTCGGCCAGCCCGACCTCGAGCCGCCCGCCGTCGGCGACGAAGACCTCGTCGCCCGTGGAAATCGGGAGATTGCGCCGGGCGTCGACGCGCCCGTTGTATCGCGACTCCACGGTCACGAGGCCTTCGACCTCGCGGACGTACGTGTAACCGCTGCGCGAAGGGGCATTGTCGTAGTCCAAGCTCTGCGGCCCTTCCTGGGCCCGAGCCTGGTGGGGGGCGGCTGCCAACGCCGCCACCGCCAGGAGCCCCGCGGCGACGAAACCGGCCCGCATCCTGAACATCTCCGTATCCCTCCGATCTCGAGCAGATTGCGATCCACGTGCCGAAACCGCCCGCTTGCCCGGTGAGGCAGAATATGCTCTTAATAAAGGACTTATGAACGAGGCTCGTCGCACGGGTTTCCGGGGGTTGTCTCGCCCGGGAGACAGCCGGCGAGAATTCGAGGACAAGGCCGCCCGATGCGCGACCTTGGAGGAAAAGCCCTGACCGCCGCCGACTACCGACAGCTGCTCTCCCGCGCGACGGCCCGCTGGATGGACGGAGAGACGGCCGCGCTCGAGGACTACGAAAAGGGCATCCTCCAGGCGCTGGAACAGGGAGACCTTCCGGTCGCCCTCGCCGCGCACCAGAAGCTGCTCGCATGGAGGCCGGGGGATGCCGCTCTCCACGAGCGGGTGGCGCAAGCGATCGCCTCTGCCCGCGACCGCTTCGAGCAGGACGGCACGGCCGGGCTGGAGCGGATGACGCTCTTCTCGGGCATTCCGAAGGACGAGGTCGCCGCCCTGCTCGCGACGGCCCGACCCCGGAAGGTCGGCGTCGGCGAGGCGGTGGTTCGAGAGGACGAGGCGGGGCGCTCGCTCTTTCTGATCGTCCAGGGAACCGTGCGGGTCTCGACGAAGGGGAATGCCGGCGAGGAGATCAAGCTCGCCGCGCTCGGGTCGGGCGATTTCTTCGGCGAGGTCTCGCTGCTGACCGGCAAGCCTCGCACGGCGACCGTCACGGCGCTGACCGACGTCGAGCTGCTCGAGATGGACCGCGAGGCCGTCGACGGCCTGCGCACGAAGTACCCGCGCCTGGACGCATCGCTCTCGGAGTTCCACCGCCGCCGGGCCGAGCGCACGGTCGAGGCCCTGATCGAGCGGATGCGGGGGCCGGGCCCGGCCAAGTCTTGATCCACGACATCCTGCGCTACGGCGACCCGCGCCTGCTCGCGGAGAATGCTCCCGTCGCCCTGCCGTCGGAGGGGATCGGCGCGCTGCTCGAAGACATGGTCGAGACCTGCCACGCCGCGCCCGGCATCGGGCTCGCCGCGCCTCAGATCGGGGTGAACCTCCGGGCGGCCGTCATCGACCTCTCGGTCGGCGCGGATCCGAGCGCCGTCGTGGTCCTGATCAACCCCGAGATCCTCGTCTCGGAAGGGGAGCAGAAAGAAGAGGAGGGCTGCCTCTCGGTTCCCGACCTCATCGAGCGCGTGCGCCGTCCGGCCCGCGTGGTCGTGCGCGCCGCCGACGCCGCCGGCCAGGTTCGCGAAATCGAGGGGACCGGGCTCTTGGCCCGGGCGCTCTGCCACGAGATCGACCACCTCGAGGGCCGGCTCTACCTGCACCGGCTGCGGGGCTTGAAGCGCGACCTGACATTCCGGAAGATCGAGCGGCGCATCGCCAAGGGGATCTGGTGAAGCTCTTCAACACGCTGGGCCGCACGCCGGTCGACTTCGCTCCGTCGGAGAAGGGGCACGTCCGGTTCTACACCTGCGGCCCGACCGTCTACAACATCGCGCACATCGGCAATCTCCGGACCTTCCTCTTCGAGGACATCCTGCGGCGCACGCTGAAGGCGAAAGGCTGGCGCGTCACGCAGGTCATGAATTTGACCGACATCGACGACAAGACGATCGAGGGCGCGGCGAAGGCGGGTCTGCCGCTGCGCGAGTTCACGGAGAAATACGCCCAGCTCTTCTTCGAGGACCTGCGCCGGCTCTCGATCGAGCCCGCGGAGCACTACCCGCGCGCTACGGACCACGTTCCCGAGATGATCGCGCTGATCCAACGACTCGAGGCGCGCGGCCACACCTACGGGGCGGAGGGTTCGGTCTGGTTCCGCATCGCGTCGCTTCCCGGCTACGGGAAGCTCTCCGGGATCGATCTCTCGCAAATGCGCCGCGGGGATCGCGTCGCCGAGGACTCCTACGAGAAGGAAGACGTCAAGGACTTCGCGCTCTGGAAGGCGGCGAAGCCCGGCGAGCCCGCCTGGGACTCCCCGTGGGGGCCGGGCAGGCCGGGCTGGCACATCGAGTGCTCCGCGATGAGCATGAAATACCTCGGAGAGCGCTTCGACATCCACACGGGCGGCGTCGACAACATCTTTCCGCACCACGAGAACGAGATCGCGCAGAGCGAGGGCGCGACGGGGCATCCCTTCGTCGACGTCTGGCTCCACTCGGAGCATCTGATCGTGGACGGCGAGAAGATGTCGAAGTCGAAGAACAACTTCTTCACGCTGCCGCAGGTCCTGGAGCGGCGCCACGACCCGACGGTCGTCCGCTACCTGATGCTGTCGGTGCCCTACCGCCAGAAGCTCAACTTCACCTTCGACGCCCTCGCCGGGGCGGCTGCGGCGGTCGACCGGCTGCGGACGGCGGAGGCCCGATTCGGCGAGATCGCCGCCTCCGGCGCCGCGAAGCCGGGGGCGTGGCCGGCGTCCGACAGGGCGGAGGCGATGTCGCGGGAGTTCGCCGAGGCGATGGACGACGACCTGAACACGGCGCGCGCTCTCGCCGCCGTGTTCGACTTCGTGCGCGAGGCGAACAAGGCGGCGGACGCAGGCTCACTCGACGCGGCGGGTGCGTCGGCGGCCGTCGCGGCCCTGCGCGGCGCCGACAAGATCCTCGGGGTCCTGCCCTCGGCGGCCGAGCAGGTGCCGGCCGAGATCGAGGCCGCGATCGAGGCCCGCCAGGCGGCGCGCAAGCGCCGCGACTTCGCCGAGGCCGACCGGATCCGGCAGGAGCTGGCGGGCAAGGGCATCGTTCTCGAAGACACGCCCGGCGGCACGCGGTGGAAGAGGGCGTGAGCCCAGCATTCTTCTTTGAGACCAACCGTATTCGTGGCGCGTCTTTTGTGGCAGCATCGGGTCCTGGACACCAACCGCATCGGAGGGCGCGAATGAAGACCTCTCGTCTGGCGACGGCGCTTGCGTGCACCCTGTTCGTTCTGGGGCTTCCGGCGACTCTCTCCGCCCAGTCCTTCGATCTGCGCAACATGCTGACGGACCTGTTGCGCGATGGAATCACGCTGGCGCCGCCGACGCCGCCGTTCCCGAGCCACGCGGCGCACTTCATCGGGGCGGACTCGGCGCAATTCCTGGCCCTGCAGCAGTTCTCCGCCGAGCTCGCGAGCGAGCTGTCGTCGTATCCGGTCGCGTCCTCCGCCGGCGGCTTCACCTACCGCTACGATCCCGCGCTGGGGACCTTCACGCGCAGCGCGGACTCTTTCGGCCCCGTGTACGCGGACCGCGCGGACACGGTCGGCAAGGGGAAGTTCAACGTCGGGCTGAGCTTCAGCCACTTCACCTTCGATTCCATCAACAACCTGGAGCTGCGCGACGGCGACCTGCGATTGGTCTTCACGCACGAGGACACCAACCACGACGGCGGCCACAACGCCCTGTTTTTCGAGGGGGACGTGATCACGTCCCAGCTCTTCCTGAAGGTCGAGACCGATGTGACGGCGTTCGTCATGTCCTACGGCATCGCCGACAACCTCGACTTCGGGCTCGTCGTGCCGCTGGTCTCGGTGGACATGGAGGCGGAGGCCCCCGCGCAGGTGCAGCGCATCGCGACGGCTCCTACGGCGCCGGCGATCCACACCTTCCGCAACGGGACGTCGGAAGACATCCTGACCACCAGCGGGAGGGCGTCGGGGCTCGGGGACATTCTCGTGCGGGCGAAGTGGCAGATCCTCCGCGGCACCCCGGGCGGCGGCCTGGCGTTGCTCGGGGAAGCGCGATTCCCAACGGGCGACGAGCGCGACCTCCTAGGGACCGGCTCGACGCGCGGCATCCTGTACATCGTCGGCTCGCTGGACATGGGGACGTTTTCGCCGCACTTCAACGGCGGCTACGGCGTCTCGACCGACGGCCCGGAGGGCACGAAAGTTCCCGACGAGGTCGTCTACAAGGCCGGTTTCGATTGGGCCATGAACCCGCGCCTGACGATCGCGGCGGACGTTCTGGGCCGCAGCCTGCTCGACGCGACCGTGGTGGAGGTCCACGACGAGGTCTTCACCGCGAACATCAGCCCGGCGCCGCCGCCGAACCTCGTGTCGGCGACGTTCCCCCGGCTGGTCACCACGACCGAGGATTCGCACCGGCTCACGGGGTCGGTCGGCCTGAAGCTGAACCCGTTCGGGACGTTTCTGATCTCTCTGAACGGTCTCTTCCCGCTCAACGACGAAGGGCTTCGCGACGAATTCTCGCCGCTCGTAGCGGTGGACTGGAGCTTCTAGCAGGCTGCGCGGGCGGGGCTACTCGAACGCGGCGATCACCCAGGAGTCTCCGCGCTTCTCGAGTCGGATCGTGCGCGCGCGCTGGTCGCGCTGCTCGCTGCCGATGCGCGGGACCGCGGTGCGGGTTTCGTAGACCCGGGCGGTCGCCCGGTTGCCCGTGACCTCGATGGACTGGATGTCCAGCTCCAGCGACTGCGAGCGCAGGTTGCGGAAGGCTTCCTCGACGCGCGCGCGCGTGGCACCGGAAAGCGCCGGATAGACCCGCGCGTAGGCCCCGACGTCGAGCGCGATCTGCGATGCCCGATATTGGGCCAGGGTCTCGCGCACCCGCTCTTCCTCGCTCGGGGCCGGCGGGGGAACCGGGACCACCGCCGCGGGCCGGGGTGTCGGCGGCACCGCCGTCGGAGGCGGGGGAGCCGCCGTGGGCGCGCGCGTGGGCTCGAGGCGCGCGACGATCGTCGGGGCCGACGTCGGCACCGCGAGCGCCTGCGCGGCCTGCCGGGCGTCCGCCTCGGCCTGGCGGTAGAGCCGCTCCGCTTCCTGGAAGGACTCCGCGGCGGCGGCCAGCTCCGCGCGGCCCAGCTGGCGGCGCGCGGCGGCCTCGCGCTCGCGCGCGCGGGTGAAGACTCCGGAGGCTCTCTGGGCGGCGCCGGCGCGCTCCGCCCGACGCTCGGCCGCGTCGCTGTTCGCTCGAGCGGTCTCGGCGGTGCGCCGCAGCCGATCGTCCGGCGCGGGGACCGTTGCCTCGGCGAGCGGCGTCGGCTGGGCCTCGGGCGGGGGAGGCAGCTCGGCGGTCGCCGGAGCGCCCACGTCGATCGGAGCGGCGGTGACCTCCGAGACGACGACGGGGGCCGGGCTCGGCGCCGGCGTGGCGGCCTCCGCGGTGGGCTCCGCGGCGCGCTCGGGTCCTCCGCGCAGGAGCAGGAACGCGGCGACGCCGGCGAGCAGCAGTCCCGCGACGAGCCACACGCCGATCGAGCGCCGCGGGGTCTGGGCGCCCCCCGGGCCAGTCGCGCGGACCGTTTCCGCGGCGGAAATCGGTCGCGGCGGCGCCGGAGGGGGGGCGGTGGGTGCCGCCCGCGTCACGGCGCCCTTCGCGGTGGTGGCGGCGACCGTCGGCGCGTTTTCGATGGCCGAGATCGCCGAGGGTCCCGATGGCGGCGGCGTGCTCGCGGCGCCGAACTGGCGGTCCAGGCGGTTCTGCGCGCTGGGGGTGATGTTCTCGCCCAGCGGCGGCGAGGTGTCCCGCGCTCGGGCGAGCAGGCGCCGCGTGTCGTCCATGTCCGTCTGGGAGGCGATCACCTGGCGCTGGATTCGATCGATCTCCGCGGAAAACTCCGCGGGCGACTGGAAGCGGCGCTCTCGCGGCTTCTCGAGGGACTTCAAGATCATCTGCCGGACCGACTCGGGCACGCGGCCCCTCGGGTCGGTCTCCTCGAAGGGGCGCGGCGGCGTGAAGAGGTGGCCGGCGAGCAGGTCCCGAGGCGTGTCGCCGGAAATCGGCTTCTCCCCGGTCAGGAGCTCGTAGAGAACGACGCCGAGCGAGTAGAGATCGCTGCGCCCGTCGATCTTCTCTCCCTTCGCCAGGCCGCCGAGCTGCTCGGGCGAGGAGTACTTCACCTTGCCGAGGAAGACGCCGGTGGAGGTCATGTCGACCGTGCGGTCGAGGTCCTTCGCGATGCCCAGGTCGATCAGCTTGACGAGGGGCCGCTGCTCCTCGTCGTGAGTCAGCATCAGGTTGTCCGGCGCGATGTCGCGGTGAACCATGCTCTTGCGGTGGAGGTAGCCGAGCGCCGCGAGCGTTTGCCGCGCGATCTCGAGCGACAGCGGCACGCTCGGCGGGCCCGAGACGCGCAGCAGGTCGAGGAGGTTCACCCCGTCGATGAACTCCATGACGATGTACGCGGTTCCGTCCGCGTCCAGGGCGAAATCGAGGATGTGGACGATGTTGGGGTGCTTCAGTCGGGTCGCGGTCTTCGCCTCCTGGGCGAAGCGCCGGCGCAGGTCCTCGTCCTCGCCCAGATGGGGGCGCATGACCTTGATGACGCGGACCTCGTCCAGGAGGCGGTGGCGGACCTTGTAGATGGTCCCCATGCCGCCCTCGCGGATCTTCGTGAGGATCTCGTACTTCCCCTCGATGAGGGTTCCGGGTTGCGGCGGCACGATCGGTGTGTGACGTTGGGAAAAACGGTCCCGACGCCCTCTGGCGCATTGTATGTCTCATGCGCGCGCCCGCAGCGCCGGACTTGACAGGCCCCGGGTCGGCGGACTTAGGCTCTCGACGATGGCGCCGATCTGCGCTGGAACTCGACGCTGGCGTCGCGGAGGAATCCGGTAGGGCCTCGTGCGCCCTGCCGGGATCGTGGGGCGGGGCGCGACGTCGAACGGCAGCAATCGAACCCCCGGCCCACGAAGGCCGGGGGTTTTGTTTTTGAGCGAGCGACTGCTTCCACGCCCCGCCCGGGTGGCCGCGCTGGCGCCGCGGCGCGCCGAGGATCTCGCACGCCTGATCGCGCGCGTGCCGGCCGGCGCCGAGGCGATCGAGTACCGGCTCGACCTCGCGGCCGAGCCGATCGCGCCCGCACGGTTGCTCCAGAGCGATCCGCGGCCGGTGATCGTGACCTACCGGAGCTCCGATGAGGGTGGGGGCTTCGTCGGCGGAGCGGAGGAGTATCGGCGGCTCGTCGCGGCGGCCTACGACGCGGGGGCCGTCGTCGACGTGGAGCTCTCCAGCGGCCTGCTCTCCTATCCGGTGATGCTGCCGGATCGGCGTCGCGTCGTGGCGTCGCTCCACGCGCCCTTCGGCCTTCCGGAGGACTGGGAAGCGCGCCTCGCGGCGATGCTCGCGACGGGAGCGGCCGCCGCGAAGCTCGTGGCGGGAGCGGCGGACCTCGCCGCGAGCCTTCGCATTGCGGATCTCCAGCGCCGGCAGACGGAGCGGCGGGTCGCGCTGTTTCCCATGGGCCCGGCGAGCGCTCCCGGCCGCGTTCTGTCCGCCCTCTTCGGCAGCGCGCTCGTCTACGGCCCGGTCGAGGCGCCGACCGCGTCGGGGCAGCTGCCGCTCGAGGAGCTTCTGTCGGTCTACAGGGTCGACGAGCCGCGCGAGATCACGTCGCTCTTCGGCATCGTCGGACAGGAGGTCTCGGGCTCGCTGTCGCCGCTGCTCCACAACACCCTGTTTCGGCGCCGGGGCCTGCCGGCGCTCTACCTGCCCCTGCCGGTCGCCGACTGGGAGCGATCGCAGGCCGCCCTCCGCCAGTTTGAGCCGACCTTCCGCGGCCTCTCGGTGACACGGCCGTGGAAGCGTCACGCCGCCGAGGCGGGAGCTCTCGCGCCCGATGCCGAAGCCACCGGCGCCGCGAACACGCTCTGGCTCGAGCGTGGAACATGGCGAGCGGACAACACCGACGTCGACGGCATCTTCGATCCCCTGGCCGACCACGACACGGGCGAGGGGCGCGTCGCGGTCCTGCTCGGCGCCGGCGGCACGTGCCGGGCCGCGGTCGTCGCGGCACGGCGGCTCGGATACGAGATCCTCGTCGCGAGCCGGCGGGACGCGGAGGCCGACGCGCTCGCGCGCGAGCTGGGCGTCGACTCGCTGGCCTGGGCGGACGTGGCGTTGACGGAGGCGGATCTCTACGTCAACACGACGCCGGCGGGAAGCGAGCCCAATGATCCCCCCGCCGTGCCGAAGGCGGTCCTCGAGAGCAGGCCGCTCGTCTTCGACTGCGTCTACCGGCGGGACGGGCGAGAGACCGCGACGATCCGCGCGGCGCGTGCCGCCGGCTGTCGGACGATCGACGGGCTGTCGATGTTCGCGGCCCAGGCGATCCGCCAGGCGCGGATCTTCGGCGTGACCGACGCCCGCGAGGAAGAGGTCCGCGCGATCCTGCGCGGCGCGACGGATTCTCCCGAGGCTTCCGCTTGAGGCGGTCCGAGAACGAGGCCGCCGCGCTCGCGCCGCGCCTCGCCTCGGGCGGGGCCCTCGCCGTGTCGCGAGTCCTGCCGTCGGACGACACCACGCCGGTCCTGCTCTTTCGCCGCCTGCGGGCGACGGGGGAGGAGTGCGTGCTGCTGGAGAGCGTCGAGGGAGGCGAGCACCTGGCGCGCTACACCTTCCTCGGCGCGAGGCCGTCGGCCCGCCTCGTCATCGCCGGAGGCAAGGCGACTCTGGATCGCGGCGGGGAGCTTTTCCCCCTCGAGGGCCCGCCGCTCGAGGCGCTCGACCGCCTCGCGGTCCGCGAAGGCTTCGTGAGAGATCCCGACCTGCCGCCGCTCTGCTCGGGGGCCGTGGGGTTTCTCTCCTACGACGCGGTCCGGCTGTTCGAAGCGATCCCCGACCGGCACGCAGGCGAGGCGGCGCCGCCGGAGGGACTGTTCCTGCTGTTCGAGGCCGTCATCGCGTTCGACCACGCGCGGCAGCGTCTGCTGCTGCTGACGACGGCGGGTCCCGCGGCGCCGGGCAAGGAGCCGTCCGAGGCCGAGGCCGCGATTCGCCGGCTCGACGCGCTCGAGGAGATGGTGACGGGCGGCGCCGATGTCGCGCCCCCGCCGCGCCCGCTCCGGGGCGGCGCGGCGCCGGCCGACGTCCCGACGCCCTTTGCGCCGCTTCTCGCGCGGGAGGAGTTCCTGCAGGCGGTCGCCGACGCCAAGGAGCAGATCCTTGCGGGGGAGGTCTACCAGATCGTGCTGTCCCAGCGCTGGAGCGCGCGGCTCGAGCTCGACCCCTTCGAGGTCTATCGGGCCCTGCGGATGCTCAACCCGTCCCCCTACATGTACTACCTCGAAACCCGCGAGGCGGTCGTCCTGGGAGCCTCCCCGGAGATGCTCGTGCGCTGCCGCGGGCGGCGCGTCGAGACGCGCCCGATCGCGGGGACCGCGCCCCGCGGCGCCGACGCCGAGGAGGATCGGCGGCTCGCCGAAGGGCTACTCGCCGACCCGAAGGAGCGCGCCGAGCACGTCATGCTGGTCGATCTCGCCCGAAACGACCTGGGCCGGGTCTGCGAGATCGGGAGCGTTCGCGTGACCCGCTACGCCGAGGTGGAGAAGTACTCGCACGTCCAGCACCTGGTCTCGGAGGTCGAGGGCACGCTCGCTCCCGGCCGTCGCGCGGTCGACGCCCTTGCCTCCTGCTTCCCGGCCGGGACGTTGACCGGCGCCCCGAAGATCCGCGCGATGGAGCTGATCGATGTCTTCGAGCGGGCCCGGCGCGGCGTCTACGGCGGAGCCGTCGGGTATCTCGACTGCGCCGGGGATCTGGACGTGGCGATCGCGATCCGAACGGCGGTCGTGGCGGAGGGGGAGTGGCGCGTTCAGGCCGGAGCCGGCATCGTGGCGGACTCCGTCGCCGAGAAGGA
>DATBIJ010000264.1:0-2521 GCA_036557025.1 Thermoanaerobaculia bacterium
GTTTGGGGGATTCCGGAGTCGCGGGAAAGCTCCGAGAAACTCAGAAGGCCGCCGATACGCGTCGCGAGCAGGCTCAGGAGCCGAGGCATCTGAGTCAGGCCTTCGATCTGGGCGATGTCCCGGACGTCCCTTTGGAGAATCGCCGTCACGTAGGAGCCAAACCAGGCGCGCCGGCGCTCCCCGGGCGAAATGGTCCGAGCCTCGGGGTAGCCGCCCGAGGCGATCCGTCGCGCGATCTGGTCCCAGGTCTCCGGCTTCCAGCGGACCGGCGGGAGATCCCCTCGGAAGAGGGCCGGCAGAAAGCCTTCTGAGTTGCCGTCGATCTCTCCCTGAGAGAGCGGAGACAGGGTCCGGATCTCCATTCGGCCGGCCAGGGAATCGGCGATCGTCGGAAGAGCGAGCGGGTTGGCAGAGCCGGTCAGCAGGAATCTGCCGGGCCGGCGGTCGCGGTCGACCGACGCCTTGATCGCCAGGAGAAGCTCGGGCGCGCGCTGGGCCTCGTCCAGGACGAGCGTGCCCGTTGCGGCCTCGATGAACCCGGCGGGATCGGAACGCGCGGCGGCCAGGATCGAGGCGTCGTCGAGGGTCAGGTATCGGGCGGCGAGGGGGGCTTCCGCCAGGGCTCGCGCGAGGGTGCTCTTGCCCGTCTGCCGCGCCCCCTGCAGAAAGACCACGGGGCGGTGCCGAAGCGACTCCAGGAGCGGAGCCTCGAGGTGCCGGCGAATCATGCGTGCATTTTAGCCATCTAGTGGTTGATTTTCAACCATTGAGTGGTTAATTTGCACGTACCGGTACAACAAGCGTAGGGTCAACATCTACGTGGTGGCGGCGAGCACTCGCAGCTCCCACGCCAGCTTCTTCACCCGCGCCTCCCACGTGTCGTCCTCGTACCACCACACCCGGATGTCCGGCGTGATGCCCTCGCGGTAGTTGCGTCCGTCGCGGCGCCAGGAGGTGGCGGTGGGCATGTAGAGCTCGAGGCCGGAGACGGGCAGGGGATCGGCGTGTCTCCCGAAATGGTAGCCGGCGCCGGACCCGGAGCTCGGCTCGCCGACGACGATCGCGCCGGCCCAGTCCTGCAGCATGCCGGCGGCCATTTCGGCGGCGGAGCCGGAGTCCTCATCGATGATGACCGCGATGGGGCCATTCCAGAGGCCGGGCCGGAAGGCGAACTTGTGCGGGTCGAAGAGAAGATTCTGCAGGTCCCGATCTCGGGAGGGCCCGATCTCGAGATCCGAGAAGTAACCGCACTGGAAGAACTCGGCGGTGGTGAGGGCGGTGCAGTTGGTCTGGCGCCGCAGCTCCTCGGGAACCTCCTCGCCGGCCTTCTCGAGCTCGATGGCCTTGGCCTCCGACCAGTTCTCCGGCGCGGGGAAAACCCAGTCGCGGCCGCACGGCTTCGACACCTCCCCGCTCAAGGCCTCGGCGCGACGGAGGGCTTCTTCGATGATGCGGCGTTCCGTACCGCAGGGGCCCTTGCGGAGCGCGGCGCGGAGGCTCTCGGCCTGCCATTCGATCTGTTCCTTCGTCTCGTCGGTCCGGGCGAGGGCGGTCCGGGGGCAGGGGACCCTCCGGGCAGTGAGGGTCCGGACGACGGCCTGATACCAGTCGTTGCCGCCGCCGTTGCCGGCGAGATCCAGGACGAAGACCTCGGCCCGCGCTTCGATGAGCCGCTCGACCTGGCGAGCGAAGTCCGCGACGACGCGGTCGCGGAACAGGTAGTAGAAGTCCCACTGGCACTTCTCCTCGCATGAGCCCCGGATGGTCCAGCGGAAGCGCTGCCACTCGGTGTGGCAGGCCGCGGTGTAGTCGTCGTAGTCGAAGGTCCCGATGCGGACGACGCCGAGGCGGCGGCCGGAGGGGGTCCTCAGGATGCCGGATGGGAAGTAGGCCGGGGCGTCGATCGGCGCGAAGTCGGGATGGCCGGCGAGCGAAGTGTGGCTCTCGATCGGATCGGTCTGCTCGAGATCGAGGATGGCCGCGCAGGCTCGCTCGGGAGGCGTGTGGGCCGAGATGACGTCGGGCGCTTTCGGGGTCCGATCGGGCAGGAGGCTCGCGGGGAAGCGCGGCTTGCGGTAGTCCTTTCGCACGGCGTAGAAGTGGCCGTCGTCGAACGCGTCGACGAAGCGGCGGATGGCGCGCGCGCCCTCCTCGCGCGTCGCGGAGGCCTCGATCGCGGCGACTGTCTCGCGGTCGAGCCGCTCGAGGTCGAGGGCGCCCTTCTGGATGGTCCAGTCGAGATTGGGATAGCGCTGCTGGGTGACGTCGCGGACCATCTCGTACTCGGACAGCAACGCCTGGCGGTCGTAGAAGAGCGTGCGAGTGATCTCATCGCCATGGGCCCTCCAGAACGGAACCACGAGGAGATTCAGGTGGGCGACAGCGCCGAGGAAGGCGAGGTACGGCCACCAGGTGAAGAGGAAGATGCGGGCCGCGAGGCGGGCCGCGCGCCGCCGATTCGTCTGCATGACTTGTCTCCGTGGGGAGAGTGTCGGGCTGGCGGTCGGACAGTTGGCGTCGG
>DATBIJ010000265.1:0-11219 GCA_036557025.1 Thermoanaerobaculia bacterium
GCGAAGGATCGGATCCGCGCGGCGAAGGGGCTCTCCTCGCCGCCGGCGCGGCGTGGGATGCCGAAGACGACCCGCTCGACCTCCTCGGTCGCGCAGAAGCGGCGCAGCTCGTGGACGGCGCGGGCGTCGTCCGTGCGCCGCAGCGTGGCACGGGGCGTGGCGATCGCGCCGCGGGCGTCCGAGGTCGCCAGCCCGATGCGCTTCTCGCCGAAGTCGACCGCGAGGATCCGCATGGCGGGAATCGTAAGACGTGGTTGCGGGAATGGAAATCGGTAATCGGGAATCGGGAATCGGGAATCGGAAAAAAGGGCCCCTCGACTGCGTTTTCCTTCGATTACCCATTCCCGATTTCCGATTCCCGACCTCGATTCCCGTCGTCACGATTCCCGATACAATCCCCTCGCCATGTCGGACATCCTCATTCTCTCCGCCGCCCGGACACCCATCGGCACGTTCCTCGGCTCGCTCTCCTCCTTGCCGGCCCCCGCCCTGGGCTCCGTGGCCATCCGCGCGGCGCTGGAGCGCGCCAGGGTCGCCCCGGGAGAGGTCGAGCAGGTCATTTTCGGCAACGTTCTGCAGGCGGGCATCGGCCAGGCGCCCGCGCGCCAGGCCTCCCTGGGGGCCGGGATTCCCCCATCGGTTCCCTGCGTGACCGTCCACAAGGTCTGCGGCTCGGGGATGCGCGCCATCATGGATGCCGGAAACGCGATCCGCGCCGGAGAGTATTCGCTCGCCGTCGCGGGCGGCATGGAGTCGATGTCCAACGCCCCCTACCTGCTGGATCGGGCGCGAACCGGATACCGGATGGGCCACGGCACGATCGTGGACTCGATGATCAAGGACGGCCTGTGGGATCCCTACAAGGACGTCCACATGGGCAACTGCGCGGAGATGTGCGTGGCGAAGTACGCGTTTACGCGCGAGGAGCAGGACGCCTTCGCGATGGAGTCCTACCGCCGCGCCCGGTCGGCGACCGAGACCGGCCTCTTCGCCGACGAGATCGCGCCGGCGGAGGTGGCCCAGAAGAAGGGGAGTCCGCTGCGGATCGACAAGGACGAGGAGCCCTTCGCCGCGCCCCTCGAGAAGATGGCGCAGCTCAAGCCGGCCTTCCAGAAGGATGGCTCCGTGACCGCGGCGAATGCCTCGAAGATCAACGACGGCGCGGCCGCGCTCGTCGTCGCCTCCGAGGAGGCGGCCCGCGCGCGCGGAGCGCATCCGATCGCCCGCGTCAAGGCGTGGGCGGGCGTCGCCCAGGAGCCGGAGTGGTTCACGACGGCGCCCATCGGGGCGATCCAGCGGCTGCTGCAGAAAACCGGCCTCGCGGTCTCCGACATCGACCTCTTCGAGATCAACGAGGCCTTCGCGGCGGTCGCGATGGCCGCCATCAAGGAGCTCTCGCTCGACCCCGCGAGGGTCAACGTCCGCGGCGGCGCGGTCGCGCTGGGCCACCCGATCGGCGCCTCCGGAGCGCGCATCGTCACCACGCTCGTCCACGCGCTCCGGCGCGAGGGCAAGAAGCGCGGAATCGCCGCGATCTGCATCGGCGGCGGGGAGGCGACGGCGATGCTCGTGGAGAGTGTCTAGCTCTTCCGAATCGGCCGCCCCGCTCGCCGACCGGATCCCGGCCGCGGCGCGGGCGGTGCTGGAGATCGCCGAGACACCGCGCTCGCGAGAGCGGGAGCTGCGCGCGCGCGGCTTTCGCGTCGAGTCCCGAGCCCTCGCCGCGGTCCCGCAGGCCTCGCCGGGGGTGTTCGACGCGGTCCTCCTCGACGGCATCCTCGAGCGCGTCGAAGACCCGGCCGAGCTGCTCGAGCGGCTGGCCGCCTCCCTGACGGCAAGCGGCGCCGCGATCGCCTCGGTTCCCAACGTCGGGCACTGGTCGGTGATCCTCGGGCTGATCGGAGCCGGCGGGGACGGCCCGGTTCCGCTGCTGGCGGCGGAGCCGCGGCGCTTCTTCACGCGCGCGACGCTCGTGGACCTCTTCGATGCCGCAGGGCTCGCGATCGCCGAGGTCTTCGAGATCCGCCGCCCTGCGCCGCCCGAGCATGCCGCCGCGGTCGCTCGCCTCGCGGCCTTCCCCGGCGCGAGTCCGGATCTGGACGTGGCGGAGTTCCACGTCGTCGCCCGCCGCGCCGAGAGCTTCGCGTAGCAGGTTGCCCAAGAGGGTTTGGGGTATGCGGTGAGCACCGTGTGGTCGGGTGCTTTCCGAGCCGCAAGGCGACGACCGGGGCTCCGGTCGCTGAATCTCTCGGCCGCCGTTCGCGAAGCGAACGCCCACGGACGACGGTCCCGATCGCTTATCATCGCCGCGTGATCGACAAGGTCGTCCCGACCGCCGACGAGGCGGTGCGCGACGTCTTCGACGGCGCGACCCTCGTCGTGGGAGGCTTCGGCCTCTGCGGCATACCCGAGAACCTCATTGCCGCGCTGCAACGCAAGCGGGTCTCTGGCCTCACCGTCGTCTCGAACAACTGCGGCGTGGACGACTGGGGTCTGGGCGTGCTGCTGAAGACCCGCCAGATCCGCAAGATGGTCTCCTCCTACGTCGGCGAGAACGCGGAGTTCGAGCGGCAGTTCCTCTCGGGCGAGCTGGAGGTCGAGCTGTGCCCGCAGGGCACGCTGGCGGAGCGGATGCGGGCCGGAGGCGCGGGCATCCCGGGCTTCTACACGCCGACCGGCGTCGGCACGCTGGTCGCGGAGGGGAAGGAGATCAAGGAGTTCGACGGTCGCGAGTACGTGCTCGAGCGCGGCATTCGCGGGGACTTCTCGATGGTCGCCGCCTGGAAGGCGGATCGGCTCGGCAACCTCGTCTACCGAAAAGCCGCGCGCAACTTCAACCCGATGGCGGCGACGGCGGGGAAGGTCTCGATCGCGGAGGTCGAGGAGCTCGTTCCCGTCGGGCAGCTCGATCCCGAGAGCGTCCACACGCCGGGGGTTTTCGTGCATCGGGTCATCGTCGCGCCGCGGCAGAAGCGCATCGAGCGGCGCACCGTGCGGGCCGCGCGGTAGGGAGTCGGGATGCTCGACCGGGAGGGGATCATTCGCCGCGCGGTTCGAGAGATCCGAGACGGCTACACCGTCAATCTCGGGATCGGGATGCCGACCCTGCTGGCAAACCACATCCCCGCGGGAATGGAGGTCATCCTCCAGTCCGAAAACGGCATCCTGGGCCTGGGGCCCTATCCCACGGAATCGGAGGTCGATCCGGACCTCATCAACGCCGGCAAGGAAACCGTGACGGTCCTCCCCGGGGCCTCGTATTTCTCCTCGGCGGACTCCTTCGCGATGATCCGCGGCGGCCACATCGATCTCTCGGTGCTGGGCGCGATGCAGGTCGACGAGGAGGGCTCGATCGCCAACTACATGATCCCGGGCAAGATGGTGAAGGGGATGGGGGGCGCGATGGACCTCGTCGCCGGCGCCAAGCGCCTGGTCGTCACGATGGAGCACTCCGCCAAAGGAGGCGCGCCGAAGATCCTGAAGCGCTGCACGCTCCCGCTGACCGGGCGCCGCTGCGTCCACCGGATCATCACGGACTTGTGCGTCCTCGACGTCGAGGAAGATGGCTTGCGTCTGGTCGAGCTCGCGCCGGGCGTCTCGGTGGACGAGGTGCGCGCGAAGACGGAGGCCTCCTTCCGTGTGGCGGATTCCATCGCCTCGATGGACGTGTGAGGCGCGCCGCCGCGAGTTTCCTGCTCCTCCTGCCCGCGGCGGCGCTCGCGCAGGACCCGTTCGCCGGCGACCCCTTCGAGTCCCGATTCCGCAATCAGCCCCGCTTCGAAGTCCGGGTCCGCGTGCCCGAGTCCGGCGCGGACGTCCACCTGAAGACGACGGGCCCGGTCCACTACGAGAAGGACGTCTTCTGGGAGGGAACCGGAGGCGTCACGATCGAGTACGAGGACGTCAAGATCACCTCCGACCACGCGCGCTACGACTTCGCGACCGGTGTGGCGACGCTGACCGGCAACGTCGTGATCGACCAGGGCAAGACCCGGATGACCGGCACGCGGGCCGGCTTCCGCATCAAGGAAAAGACCGGCTGGCTCGAGAACGCTCAGGCCGACCTCGCGCCGTCGTACCACATCACCGCGGAGAAGATCGACAAGACCGCGGAGACGACCTACAAGATCACCCAGGGGATTTTTTCCTCCTGCGATCTGCCCGATCCCGAGTGGTCCTTCCGCATGTCGGAGGCGACGGTCACGCTGGAGGATTACGCGCGGCTCAAGGACGTGACCTTCCGGGCGGGCTCCGTGCCCCTGCTCTACACGCCGTATCTGATCTGGCCCACCAAGTCCGACCGCGCGAGCGGGATGCTCGTGCCGGGTGTCGGCATCAGCAGCCGGCGAGGGGGATACCTGGGCCTCAACCACTTCTGGGCGACCAGCCGATCGACGGATCTCACCACGCAGGTCGACCTCTTCACCGGAGGGACGCTCGGGCTCGGGGAGACCTTCCGTTGGGCGCCGACCGCGGAATCCGCGGGCATCTTCCAGGGCTACGTCGTCGACGACGAAGAGGCCTCGCAGTGCGTCACGCCGGCGGAGGCCCAGGGCGAGGAGACCTTCGGGGGCTGCATCCGCTTCGACGGATCGCCGGGGGTCCTCATCTACGGCGAGGCGACCCGCTGGAAGCTGCGCCTCGACCACGTCTCGGACGATCTGCCGTGGGGCTTCCGCGGCGTCGTCTCGGTGCGCCGCTACTCCGACGAGTACTTCGCGCAGGACCTCGAGCGCAACTTCGATCTGGCCTCGGCGAAGCAATACCCCTCCGACGCCTTTCTCTCGAAGAACTGGGGCGCGAACTCGCTCAACGTCCACCTCTCGCGGATCGAGACCTATTACGGCGTCAAGGTCGTGCAGGAGCGGCTCCCGACGATCGAGTACGCGCGGCGCACGTCGCCTCTGGGGCGCACGCCCTTCTACTTCGCCATGCGCTCGTCGGCGTCCTATCTCTCGCAGGACCGGGGACCCAATCTGCCGGAGGGGAGCTACGGCCGTTTCGACCTGTTCCCGGTCGTCTCGTTTCCCTTCCGCCCCGCGCCCTGGCTGTCGCTCTCGGCGCGGGCGGGGGCGCGATTCACCGGCTACACCGACTCCTATTTGGTGCCGGCGGGACCGCTTCCGAACCCCACCTCCTTCTCGGGCGAGTCCTACCAGCGCTTCTACGGGGACGGCGGCCTGACGATGGTCGGCCCCTCGTTCTCGCGCCTCTTCGACGGAAAGATCGGCAAGTTCAGGAAGTTCAAGCACATCGTGGAGCCGCGCGTCGAGTACGTGTACGCCTCGGAGGTCGACGACCCGCTGAAGATTCCTGTCTTCGACGAGATCGACTCGGCGCTGGGGCGCAACGAGATCACCTACGCGCTCGTCAACCGCCTGCTGGCCCGTGGGGAGGACCCGAAATCCGGCGGCGCAGTCGAGATCGCCCAGCTCACGATCTCGCAGACCTACGCCTTCGAGCTGGCGCAGAGGCTCGTGCCCAGCTCCTCCCCGTTCGACCCGGCGAACCGCAAGACCGGACCCGTCAACCTGACATTGCGCATCGCCCCCGGCTCCGTGGTGTCGGTCGACGCGCGTCTCGCCTGGGACACGCAGGCCAACGATCTGACCGGCACCTCCGTTGCCGCCGGATGGAACAAGGGGGACGACTACGTCAACGCGACCTGGTACCGCAGCCAGGCCCAGGTGGCCCCCGGCGTGCTGGTTCCCGCCAGCGACCAGTACCGGCTGGCGGCGGGCTTCGATCTGGGCAAGCTGCTGCGCCTCGACGCGATCTTCAACTACGACGCGCTCCAGGAGCTGCTCCTCGAGGACCGCACGCTCGCGACCTTCCGCTTCTCCTGCTTCGAGATCCTCGCGGAGTACCGGCAGCTTCGCACGCCGCCTTCGCCGCGCCGCGACTATCGGATCGCCGTGAACCTGAAGGACGTCGGCCAGCTCTTCGACCTGAACGGATCGCTGGACTCGCTGCTCGGGGGACAATAGGACGGGAAATCGGTAATCGGTAATCGGTAATCGGTAATCGGTAATCGAAGCGGAAAGCCAGGTCTCTTTCGCGGCCGCCATCGATTCCCTATTCCCCATTTCCGATTCCCGATGAGAGGGCTTTCCTAACGGTATGATTCCGCTCCAATGAAGGGCCTGATTCTCTCGGGCGGCCGAGGCACGCGCCTGCGGCCATTGACCTACACCCGCGCCAAGCAGCTCGTCCCGGTCGCCAACAAGCCGGTCCTCTTCTACGGCGTCGAGGCAATCGTCGCCGCCGGCATCAAAGACATCGGGGTCGTGGTCGGCGACACGCGCGACGAGATCAAAGCGGCGCTGGGAGACGGTTCCGCGTTCGGCGCGAAGATCTCCTACATCGAGCAGGAGGCGCCCCGCGGCCTCGCCCACGCCGTGCTGATCTCGGAGCCGTACCTCCGCGGAGAGCCCTTCGTGATGTACCTGGGCGACAACCTGATCGCGGACGGGATCGTGACGCTCGTCGAGGAGTACCGGCGGCTGGGCTGCAACTCCCAGATCCTGCTCGCACACGTGCCCGACCCCTCGCAGTTTGGCGTCGCGGAGCTCGAGAACGGCCGGGTTACGCGGCTGACCGAGAAGCCGAAGGTCCCACGCTCGGATCTGGCGCTCGTCGGCGTCTACATGTTCGACGACACGATCTGGGACGCCGTCAAGGCGATCCGGCCCAGCGCGCGAGAAGAGCTCGAGATCACCGACGCGATCCAGTGGCTCATCGACCACGGCCGCAGCGTCCACCCGCATCTGGTCAGCGGCTGGTGGAAGGACACCGGCAAGATCGAGGACATGCTCGAGGCGAACCGGATCATCCTCGACACTTTCGACGCGCGAGGGCTCGAGAGCGTCGACTCGAAATCCCGGGTCGAGGGGAAGGTCGTCGTCGAGCCGGGCGCGAAAATCGTGGCCTCCACGGTCCGCGGTCCCGCGATCGTCGGCGCCGGGGCGGAGGTCCGCGGCGCGTTCGTCGGTCCCTACACGTCGATCGGGGCCGACGTCGTCGTGGATCACTGCGAGATCGAGAATTCGATCGTGCTGGAGGGCTCGCGCCTGGAGCGCATCCCGGTCCGGATCGCCGACTCGCTGATCGGGCGCAACGTCCGGATCCATCCGGGCGTGGAGCGCCCGCGCGTCCACCGCTTCCTCGTCGGCGACAACTCCGAGATCGGCATCGCATGAAGGTTCTGGTCACCGGAGGCTGCGGCTTCATCGGGTCGAACTTCATTCGCCGGCTGTTCGAGACGCGCGGCGACGCCGTCTCCGTCGTGAACCTGGACAAGCTGACCTACGCCGCCAACCCGGCCAACCTGGCCGGCGTGGACGAGCGGACGAACTATCGCTTCCTGCGCGGCGACATCGCCGACGCGGACGTCGTCGCCGTGGCCATGGAAGGCTGCGACGCCGTCGTGAACTTCGCCGCCGAGACCCATGTCGACCGCTCCCTGCTCGGCGACGCGTCCTTCATCGAGACCGACGTGAAGGGCGTGTTCGTGCTGCTGGAGGAGGCGCGGCGGCGCGGCATCCGCCGCTTCATCCAGATCTCGACGGACGAGGTCTACGGCTCGATCGCCGAGGGCTCCTTCACGGAGGAGTCGGCCCTGAACCCGCGCAACCCCTACGCGGCCTCGAAGGCCGGCGGCGACCGGCTCGCCTACTCCTATTTCGCCTCTTACGGCCTGCCCGTGATCGTCACGCGCGCCTCCAACAACTATGGGCCGTACCAGTATCCCGAGAAGCTGATCCCTCTCTTCGTGACCAACGCCCTCGATTCGCAGCCGCTGCCGCTCTACGGCGACGGAAAGAACGTCCGCGACTGGCTCTACGTGAAGGACCACGCGGCCGCAATCGATTTCCTGCTGGATCACGGGGCGCCGGGGGAGACCTACAACGTGGCCGGCGGCAACGAGATGGAGAACCTCGAGATCACGAAGCAGGTCCTGCGGCAACTGTCGAAGCCCGAGTCGCTCGTGCGCTTCGTCGACGACCGGCCGGGACACGACCGCCGCTATTCGCTGGGCGCCGAGAAGCTCGCGCGCCTGGGCTTCCGTCCCTCGACGCCGTTTGCGGAGGGGCTGGCGGAAACCGTGCGCTGGTACCGGGAGAACGAGGGCTGGTGGCGGCCGATCAAGGAGAAGGACCAGCACTACCGCGAGTTCTACCGCACGCAGTACGCACACCGGCTGGCGACCTCCTCCAGCACGGCCAAGACGCCGGGATAACGCCTTGGCCGGCTCGGCCCCCGCGGTGGCGGGCAGTGCCACCGAGCTGCTCCCGGAGCCTTCCGTGCTCGCGGCGCCCCGACGCCGGATCCTCGTGACCGGAGGAAACGGAATGCTCGCCCGAGACCTCGCCCCCGCGCTCGCGGCGGCCGGCCACGAGGTCTTCGCGCGCCCGAAGTCCGACCTCGACGTGACGCGGGAGGAAGACGTCGCGCGGGCGTTCCGGGAGCTGCGGCCGGAGGCCGTCGTCAACTGCGCGGCGTTCACGAAGGTCGACGCGTGCGAGACCGAGCCGGCCGCCCGTGAGATCAACGCCGGCGGCCCGCAGCGCCTCGCCCGCTGGTGCGCGCGCGCCGGCGTACCGCTGGCCGAGATCTCCACGGACTTCGTCTTCGACGGCGAGAAGCGCGAGCCCTACCGCGAGGAGGATCCGCCGGCGCCGATCTCGGAGTACGGCCGCGGGAAGCGGGAAGGGGAGGAGGCCGTGCTCGGGCTGCCCAACGGCCTCGTGATCCGAAGCTCCTGGCTCTTCGGCAACGCCGGCTGGAACTTCGTCGAGGCGATCCTGAAGCAGGTGCACGAGGGCAAGTCGACGCTTCGGGTCGTCCGCGATCAGCTCGGGAAACCCACGGGGACGCCGGACCTCGCCGAGGCGATCGTGGCACTGCTCGAGGCGTCCGCGGTCGGGGTCTTCCACTTCGCCAACGCCGGCGAGGTGAGCTGGTACGACTTCGCCCGCGAGATCCTGGAGCTGTCGGGCCGCGACGACGTGGCGATCGAGCCGATCGACTCCGCCTCACTCGGACGGCCGGCGAAGCGCCCCGCCTACTCCGTTCTGGACACCTCGAAGTACGAGCGGGTGACCGGAGCGCGCGTTCGCCACCACCGCGACGCGCTCGTGGCGTACCTGGCCCGGCGGGGCGCCGCCCGGGCATGAGCCCGCTCTCCGCCGCGGACTGGCGCCGCAAGCTCGTCCACGCGGGCATGGGCCTGTTCGCGCTGACCCTGAAATGGCTGACCTGGCCGCAGGCGGCGCTGTGCGCGGCGATCGCTCTGGCCTTCAACCTCTTCGTCATGCCGCGGATCGGACGCGGGATCTATCGCGACGGCAACCGCCGGATCGACGTCGGCATCGTGTCGTACGCCGCGATGGTGCTGCTGCTGATCCTGATCTTCCGGCACCACCTCGCGATCGCGGCGGCGGTCTGGGGAATGCTCGCCTTCGGCGACCCGGCGGCGGAGATCGCGGGGCGCACCGTTGGCGGCCCGCGGCTGCCGTGGAACCGCGAGAAGACCTGGGCGGGGTTTCTCGCCTGCCTGCTGATCGCGATGCTCGCGGGGGCGATGCTCTACCTCTTCGTCTCGGGAGCCGCGTTCGATCGCTACGCCGCGGTGGTGCTCGGTGCGACCGCCCTGACCTTTGCCTTCCTGGAGTCGGTGCGCGCCGGGATCGAAGACAACCTGGTCGCGCCGATTCCGGCGGCCCTGGTCTTCTTCGGCCTCGTCGAGAACTGGAGGCTCTGGAGCGACGCGAGGGGACCGGGTCTCCCGCTCGCGGCCCTGATCAACGCGATCCTGGCGCTCGCGGGCGGGTTTCTGCGCGTCGTCACGCCCTCGGGCGCCGTCGCCGGCTTCTTCCTGGGAACGTGGATCCTCACCTTCGGCGGCCGGGAACCGTACATCATCCTCTGGGCCTTTTTCCTGCTGGGAACCGTGGCGACGAAGTGGGGCTACGCCGCCAAGGCGGCCCGAGGCGTCGCCCAGGAGAAGGGCGGGCGGCGCGGCGCGGCGCACGTCATCGCCAACTGCGGCGTGCCGGCGGCGATCCTGATCTTCTGGCCGATTCCGGTTCTCTATGTTTCGGCGTTCGCCGCCGCCCTCGCCGACACGCTGGGCACCGAGTTCGGCACCCTGCTGGGCAAGCGGCCCTTCTCGCCGCTGTCGCTCCGGCCTCTTCCCGCCGGAACGCCCGGTGCCGTCTCCTGGGCCGGCACGGCGGCAGGCCTCGCCGGCGCGACGCTGATCGGCATCCTGGCCGCCGCCATTCACTGGATTCTGCCGACGGATGTCGTGCTGGTCGCGTTCGCCGGCGCCGCCGGCTCCTGGCTCGAGAGTGCCGTCGTGGATTTGGGCCGCCGCCGAGATTTCCGGCTCGACCACGAATTCGCCAACGCGTTCAACACGTTTGCCGGAGCCGTGGTCGCGTTCGCGGCGATCTATTTCGCCGTCTGGATCGGTTTCTCGCGATGAGCCGCTGGATCCGCCTCGTCCGGCCGTTCACGCTGTTGCCCCCGCTGCTGGGGATCGTCTCGGGAGCCGTCTGCGCCTTCGGCTCGGCGCACAACCCCGACCCCGCCCGCCGGCTGACCTGGGACGTCCTGCTGACCGTGATCGTCGGCTCGCTCTGCGCGTCGGCGATGAATGCTGCCTCCAACATCGTGAACCAGATCGCGGACCTGGAGATCGATCGGGAGAACAAGCCGGAGCGGCCCTTGGTCACCGGCGAGATCACCATCCGCGCGGCCTGGATCGCCGCGGCGATCCTCTACGTGATCGCGATCCTGCCGACCTGGATCGTCGTGCCGCACCCCTACCGCACCCTCGCGGAACGGATGGGCGCCCCGATCCACCTGCACGCCGCGTTCTTCATCTACGTCATCGGCGCGATCACGACCTTCGTCTATTCCTTCGCGATCCTCGGCCGCACGAAGCGTCACTGGCTCGCGGCCAACCTGACGATCGCCGTCACCCGCGGATGCCTCCTGAAGGTCGCGGGCTGGGCCTTCGCGGCGTCGGTCCTCCTCTGGGAGCCCTGGGCGATCGGCGGCGTGATCGCGCTCTACTTGCTGGGGGCGACCTCGACGAAGGACTTCTCGGACATGGAAGGGGACAGGCGCCACGGCTGCGTGACCCTGCCGATTCGATTCGGCGTGCGCCGGGCCGCGCAGATCATGGCGCCCTTCTTCGTGCTGCCGTGGCT
>DATBIJ010000266.1:0-11002 GCA_036557025.1 Thermoanaerobaculia bacterium
CGTCCCGTCGGCGGGCGCGAGCACCGGCCGTCCGAAGCCTGGGTAGTCCGTATTGGCCGTGCCGTCGCCGGTATAGGCACGCCCTTGATCGTCCGCGCCGAGGATGTCGTAGGCGAAGCGCTGGTCCGAGGCGACCGCGTGATAGTTCTCCAGCACCGTGCGGCCGCCGTGGAAGACGCGCCAGGGCCCGTCGAAGGGGAGCCGCAGCGGCGTGCGGGTCGTGTAGTCGGAGAATCGCGTCTCGGCCGCGAGCTGGATCGTCGACAGGGAGAGGCCGACGATCTCCCCCTCCCGCAGCGCCCACGTGACGTGGTAGGCCCCCGTCGAGAAGTTCGCGGTGCGGACGTAGAGGAACACGGGGGCGAGGTCGAACTCGCGCTCGGCGATGACGTCGATCTCGGGTCCCGTGATCTCGAAGAGCAGCGTCCAAAGGGCGGAGAGTCCCGATTCGCTGCCCAGTATTTCGCGCGCCTCCGCGGAGAACCGCGGCCAGAGCAGGTCGAACTGTTCCTCGTAGAACCAGAGGGTGTACGTCCGCCCGGGCTCGAAGAGGACGCGCTCCCCCCTCTCGGGAGCGCCGAGCAGCAGCGCGCCGGAGAGGAGGACCGGCAGGGCCGCAAGCGTGAGCCGCGCGGATCGCCTCATCAGCGGATCCTAACGCTTCGCCGCCTGTTAGACTTCCAAGTCGAAACGGGGGAGCCCACTGCCCGCGCCGCGGGCAAGGCTGAGAGTCTCCGGTCCGAGCCGGAGAGACCCCAGAACCTGACGCGGGTAATGCCGCCGTAGGGAGGGCCGCCATGAGCGTCCGCCACGAATCTCTTCCCCGCACGGAGTCCGTCCGCCGCGATCCGCTTCCCGGCAGCCGGAAGGTCTACGCCGAGGGCCCCGGGGGCCTGCGAGTCCCCTTCCGCGAGATCGCGCTCTCGCCGACGCGCGGCATGCGCGGGGAGCTCGAGATCAACCCGCCCCTGCGCGTCTACGACACCTCCGGCCCGTACACGGATCCCGAAGCGCGGATCGACCTGACCGAGGGGCTCCCGCCGCTGCGGCTTCCCTGGATCCTCGCGCGGGCGGAGCACGACGAGGTGACGCCGCGCGCGGGCAAGCCGGAGCTGCAGCTCACGCGGCCGCGGAGCGCCCGGCGCGGCCGGGGGCCCGTCACCCAGATGCACTTCGCGCGGCGCGGCGTCGTGACGCCGGAGATGGAGTTCGTCGCCGTTCGCGAAGGCCTCCCCGCCGAGTTCATGCGCGACGAGATCGCGCGCGGCCGGGCGATCTTGCCGGCCAACATCAACCATCCGGAGTCCGAGCCGATGGCGATCGGACGAAACTTCCTCGTCAAGATCAACGCGAACATCGGCAACTCCGCCGTGACCTCCTCGATCGAGGAAGAGGTCGAGAAGATGACGTGGGCGACGCGCTGGGGCGCCGACACGATCATGGACCTCTCGACCGGCCGGAACATCCACGAGACGCGCGAGTGGATCCTGCGCAACGCGCCGGTCCCGGTCGGGACGGTCCCGATCTACGAGGCGCTCGAGAGAGTCGGCGGCAAGGCCGAGGATCTGACCTGGGAGATCTACAGGGACACGCTGATCGATCAGGCCGAGCAGGGCGTGGACTACTTCACCGTGCACGCCGGCGTGCGGCTCGCGTACATTCCGCTGACGGCGAATCGCGTCACCGGCATCGTCTCGCGCGGCGGCTCGATCCTGGCGAAGTGGTGCCTCGCGCACCACCAGGAGAGCTTCCTCTACACCCGCTTCGCCGAGATCTGCGAGATCCTGAAGCACTACGACGTCTCCTTCTCGCTGGGGGATGGGCTTCGACCCGGCTCGACCGCCGACGCCAACGACGCGGCGCAGTTCGCAGAGCTGGACACTCTGGGCGAGCTGACCAGGGTCGCGTGGGACCAGGACGTGCAGGTCATGATCGAGGGGCCGGGCCATGTCCCGATGCATTTGATCAAAGAGAACGTCGATCGGCAGATGGCCGTCTGCCACGAGGCGCCCTTCTACACCCTGGGCCCGCTCGCGACCGACATCGCGCCGGGCTACGACCACATCACCTCCGCCATCGGCGCCGCGATGATCGGCTGGTACGGCACCGCGATGCTCTGCTACGTCACGCCCAAGGAGCACCTGGGCCTGCCGGACCGCCAGGACGTCAAGGACGGCGTGATCGCCTACAAGATCGCCGCGCACGCGGCGGATCTGGCCAAGGGGCATCCCGGCGCCCGGAGCTGGGACGACGCGCTGTCGAAGGCCCGCTTCGAGTTCCGCTGGGAGGATCAGTTCCGCCTGGCACTGGACCCCGAGACCGCCCGCGCCTTCCACGACGAGACGCTGCCGGCCGAGGGCGCCAAGCTTGCGCACTTCTGCAGCATGTGCGGCCCGCACTTCTGCTCGATGAAGATCACGCAGGAGGTCCGGGAGTTCGCCCGGCGCGAGGGCGTGGCGGAAGGAGATGCTCTCGAGGAGGGCCTGCGGCGCAAGGCCGAGGAGTTCGCGACGGGCGGAGGAGAGATCTACCGGCGGGAATGACGGCCGCGGCGGTCGGCCAGCAGCCGGCGGCGGGCCTGGGCCATCTCGCGGCGCAGGGTGGGATCGGGCGTCGGGTAACGCAGGTTCAGCGACTCCAGCGTCTCGAGGATGGCGCCGGCGATGATCAGGCGCGCGTACCACTTCTTGTCGGCCGGCACGACGTACCAGGGGGCGTCGGGCCTCGCGGTCTCGCGGATGGCGTCCTCGTAGACACGCCGGTACGTCTTCCAGAGCGCGCGCTCCTCGAGGTCGCGGGCCGAGAACTTCCAGTTCTTCTCGGGCTCGTCGATCCGCTCGAGCAGCTGTTTCCGCTGCTCCTCCTCCGACATGTTCAGGTAGAACTTTCGGACCAGCGTGCCGTTCCGGCAGAGGTAGCGCTCGAAGTTCCGGATGTCCTCGTAGCGCTCCTGCCAGATTCTCTTCGTCACGAGCTCGGGCGCGAGCCTCTGGCTCTTCAGGATCTCCGGATGCACGCGGACGACGAGAACCTCTTCGTAGTAGGAGCGGCTGAAGATCCCGATCTTCCCCCGCTCGGGCAGGCGGCAGGTCGTGCGCCAGAGGTAGTCGTGATCGAGCTCCTCCGGCGAAGGGACCTTGAAGGAGTGGACCGAGACGCCGTGCGGGTTCACGCAGGAGAGCACGTGCTTGATCGCGCTGTCCTTGCCCGCGGCGTCCATGGCCTGGAAGATGAGCAGAAGCGCCCAGAGATCCTCGGCATAGAGCATCTCCTGGAGGGCACGGATCTGCTCGACGGTCTGCGCCAGCAGATCGTCGGCCTGAGTCTTCAGGTGGGCGCCGCCGTCGTCGTCCGGGTCGCAGTCCGCCAACCGGAACTTCGCACCGTGCGTCACTCGGTGGCGCTTCAGCAGGTCCGCGACTCGTGCCGCCATCGCGCGGAGGCCCCCTAGAACTTCGCGACGAGGGCGAACGCCGTGATGGTGTCGCGCTCCTCGAAGCCGGGCACGGGCTGGTTGTCGTATCGGATCGTGTAGGAGGCCTTCAGCGACAGGATCTTCGTGAGGCTGGCCGACAGCGCCGCGACGTTCGTGTAGACCACGTCGTCGCTGTCGTCGAGGTTCTGCGTGATGACGAAGTCGTCCGTGAACTCCGCGTTGGCGGAGAAGGCCCACTTGTAGTGGACCCCGCCCGAGATCGTCGGAAAATCGTCCTCTTCGCCGATCACGGGGTCCTCGCTGATGTAGCCGAACGCCGCGTCGAGCTTCAGGAAGTGCACCGGCCCGAGCAGGAGCTTGTAGCCCGCGCCGGCCCGCGCGCCGTAGCGCGACTCGATGCCCGCGAACTCGTTCTTGTAATAGAGGGCCTCGCCGAAGAGGTCCCAGCGCTCGGAAAGCAGCCGCGACGCGCGGAAGTCCACGGCGTAGCTCTCGGCGGTCGTCACGTCATCGGTCTCCGCGGAGATGACGGCGCCCTTGAGCGTGAACTCCCAGGGCAGCGGCTTGTAGTTGACCTCGACCCCGCCCCCGAGCGAGGAGGTGTCGGTGTTGCCGCTGGTGCCGACGTAGGACACCTCGGCCTTGCCGGACCAGAGCGGCGGGGGAGGCGGCGGCGTGGGCGTCGGCGCGGGGGGTGTGTCCTGAGCGGACGCGACGGCGGACAGGGCCAGAGCGAAAACAGAGGCGATCGTCCAGCGTTTCATCACGTTCCTCCGTGCCGGGCGGGGAGGGGAGCGCCGGGCCCCGTTGCGACGGGCGGATCGTAGCATCGCTGCCCGCCGCGCCGGGGAGCCGTTCGTCCCGCGCTCCCACCGTTTCAACGCTGCTCGTCTTGCCGCGCCAATCCTCCGGCGATAGGTTCGATCCCATGAATGCAAGGAGGCTTTCATGACGCAGATCTCGAAGCACGAGCCCGGCACCTTCTGCTGGGCCGAGCTGGGAACCACCGACAGCGGCGCGGCCAAGAAGTTCTATGGCGGCCTCTTCGGATGGGGATCCAGCGACATCCCGATGGGGGACCAGGGCAACTACACGATGTTCCAGAAAGAGGGGGACGACGTCGGTGCGACGTACACCTTCGGACCGCAGCAGAAGGGGGTCCCGCCCCACTGGCTGACCTACGTCTCCGTCGAGTCTGCGGACGACGCGGCCAGCAAGGCGAAGGCGAGCGGCGGGAAGGTGGTGATGGAGCCCTTCGACGTGTTCGACCAGGGCCGCATGGCGCTGCTCCAGGATCCGACCGGCGCGACCTTCGGCGTCTGGCAGCCGAAGGCGGGAATCGGCGCCAAGCGCTGGAACGAGCCCAACGCCGTCTGCTGGGCGGAGCTTTTGACCGACGACACGGGCAAGGCCAAACAGTTCTATGCGGACGTCTTCGGCTGGGGATCGAAGATCGGCGGCGACTACACCGAGTTCCAGAAGGGAAAGGACTCCTTCGCCGGGATGATGGGCATCAGGAAGGAGTGGGGAGAAATGCCGCCGAACTGGGGCATCTACATTCTCGTGGATGACCCCGACGCGACGGCGCGCAAGGCGACGGAGCTGGGCGGGAAGGTCGTCGTGCCCCCGACCGACATTCCCGACGTCGGCCGCTTCGCCACGCTCGCCGATCCCCAGGGCGCGCACTTTTCGGTCATCAAGCTGTCGCCGAAGCAGGGGCACTAGGCCGCGGGGTCGCCGGGGCTCAGATCTTCCAGTAGAGGCGGCGCCGATCGAGGGCGCGGAAGATCAGGAGCCACACGCCGAGGTACGCCAGCGCGAACAGGAGCGACCCCAGACGGGGGTCCGCGAAGCGGTCGAAGACCGTGCGGAAGATCGTGCTCCAGAGCGAGCGCGGCTTGCCGTCGGGGCCGGTCACCTTGATGGCGATCAGGACGATCGTCACGACGGTCGACGCGACGAATGCGCCGATGGCGTTGCGACCCAGCCAGAGAAACGGGGCGAGGCCGCGGCGCGCGCTGCGCATGTCGATCGCCCAGTAGAGGACCGCGAGGGACGCCGCCGCGAGACCTCCCATGAACAGCGCATAGCTCGAGGTCCAGAGGTTCTTGTTGATCGGGAACACCCGGCTCCACGCGAGGCCGAGCAGCGCCAGGACCCAGCCCCAGCCGATCAGCCACGTCACCTTCCTTTCGCCGGCGTCCGGCTCCCGGAGCCTCGCGCCGCACAGCACGCCCAGCAATGTCGTGGCGATCGCCGGCAGCGTCGACAGGGGTCCCTCCGGGTCCCACCCCGGCTTCCAGGTGTGCGCTCCGAGAACGAGCCGGTCGACATGGGCGGCGAGGTTGCCTTGCAGGTCGTAGCGCCCGACGCCGAAGCCAGGCACCGGAACCAGCGCCATCAGCGCCCAGTAGCCGCCGAGCAGGACGATCGCGCCGAGGAGCGCCCCGCGCCGGCCGCCGAAGAGCCAGATCGCCGCCGCCGCGAGGAAGCAGAGGGCGATGCGCTGGAGCACGCCGGGGATGCGCAAGTGTGCGCGGTGGAACAGCAGCAGCGAGAGCAGGTTCAGGGCCAGGCCGATGCCGAAGAGCGCGAGCGCGCGCCAGAGCGTGTGCCGCAGCAGCTCGCGCCGCCCCGCGCCTTGCGCCGCGCGCCGGCCGAAGGAAAACGGGATCGAGGCGCCGACGACGAAGAGGAAGAAGGGGAAGATCGTGTCCGTGTAGGTCCAGCCGTGCCAGTCGGCGTGGAGCAGCGGGGGATAGACGGCGGACCACGTCCCGGGGTTGTTGACGACGATCATCCCGGCGATCGTCGCGCCGCGCAGCACGTCGAGGGAGAGGAGGCGGTTGGTAGTGGGATCGGCGATGGGGAGGACTCTATCGTTCGGACCAAAACCGGGGTCAACCCTGAAATCGAGACATTTCGGTGTACGGATTCGCGGTCGCTTGCTGCGGCGACATCCGATGGGAACAGCTAATGTCCTGTTTTCAGGGTTGACCCCGATCTAAAACCGCCCCGCCAGGCCGTCCGGCTCCTTGCCCGCCGTGACGCGGCCGACGACCTTCAGTCCGTCGATGTCCAGCAGCGAGACGACGTCGGCGTTGGTCGACGCGACCCAGGCGCGCTTGCCGTCGGGCGCGATCAGGAGCCCAACCGGCACGGGGCTCTTGCCGAACTGGGTCGAGAAGAGCCGCTCCTCGCTGCCGGGGACGGCCTCCTTGTCGATCGCGATGCGGCCCAGGAGCTTGCGCGAGGCGACGTCGAAGACCGCGACGTCGCCCGACTGCGCGCAGGAGACCAGCGCCTTCTTTCCGTCGGGCGTGATCTTCGTGCGGATCGGGAAGTCCGCGGCGGCAATGGTCGCGACGACTTCGAGGCTCTTTGCGTCGAGCACCGAGACCGTGTCCGCCTCGCGGTTGGTGATCCAGACCTCGCGGCCGTCGGGCGTGATCGCGATGCCCTCGGCGCCGGCGGCGGTCGGGATGCTCTTGATCGTCTTGCCCGCCTCGAGGTCGACGGCGGTCACGGATCCCGAGCCGATGTTGGCGACGAAGGCGCGCCTGGAGTCCGGCGTCACCGCGACCATGTGCGAGACGTTCTGCTCGGTCGGGATTCGCGCGAGGACGGATTTGGCGTCGGGGTCGACGACGAGGAGCTCCTTGCGTCCCTCGGCCGTGACCAGCAGCCGGCCGTTGGGCATCGCGGCGAGGCCGTGCGGCCGGGCGCCCGCTCCGACGTCGATCTTGCCGGCGACTTCTCCCTTCGCGATGTCGATCAGCGTCACCGTGCCTCCGGGCTGCGGTCCCGTGCCGTAATCCGCGACCGCGACGAGCTTTCCGCCCTTCAGGGTCTCGGCCTCGTGAGGGCCGTGCCCGGTCGGGACGGTGGCCCGGGACTTCCCGCTCTTGACGTCGATCAGCGACGCGGTGTGATCGGACTTGTTCAGCACGATCAGCGTTTCCTGGGCGACGGCGGGCGCGGCGGCCAGGACGCTCAGCAGGACGGTCGCGGCGATCTTCATTTCAGCCTCCGATCACGACGAGCTCGCTCGGGCGGACGGAGAGGCTGCCCGGCGGCGAGCTCTCGCGCACCGCGTAGTCGTCTTCGATGCGCACCCCGAAGCGCTCCGGCAGGTAGACGCCCGGCTCGACCGTGACCGTGTTGCCGGCGACCAGCGCCCGCTTGTTTCCGCGCACGAGGTACGGCTCCTCGTGCCCGTCCATGCCGAGGCCGTGGCCGAGTCGGTGCGTGAACGCCGCTCCGTAGCCGGCCTCCTCGAGGACGGCTCGGGCCGCGCGGTCGACCTCCTCGCCCGTCGCACCGGCCTTCAACGCGGTGATGCCGGCCAGCTGTGATTTGTCCACGGCCGCGTAGACCTTGCGGATCTCGTCGGTCGGGGGGCCGAAACAGATCGTGCGTGTGACGTCCGAGCTGTACCCGCGCACCTTGCAGCCCGCGTCGATCAGCACGACGTGCCCCTTCTCGAGGCGCCGGTCTCCGGGCCCCCCGTGCGGAAGCGCGGCCGAGGGGCCGAACTGGACGAGCCCGCCGCCGGAAACGAGCAGGTTCGCGAACTCCTCTTCCAGGATTCGGGAGACTTCGGTCTCGCTCATGCCGCGGCGGAGGCGCTTGTGCGTCTTTTCGATGGCCGTGTTGGTGCGGCGCGCGGCGTCGCGGATCAAGGCTTGCTCCGGCTCGCTCTTGACCATCCGCAGCGGCGTGAAGACCCCCGCGGCGTTCTCGAGCTTCGCGGCCGGCGCCGCGGCGGCGAGCTTCGTGGTGGTCTCGAACGCCGTCGACGGCTCGATGCCGATCGACTTCTTTCCCGCGACGGCCTTCGCGACGAGCGACCACGGGTCGGCGTCCTCTTCCCAGCCCTGAACCTCCTGCGCGGCCGCGCCGCGGTGGTTGGAGACCTCGAAGGCCGGCGTCACGAGGACGGAGGGCCCGTCGGCGGGGAGGAGAAGGGCGGTCAGCCGCTCGCTGCGGTGGATCGACAGGCCGCTGGCCCAGGCCAGGTTCGTCGACGGGGTGAGGAAGAGGGCATCGAAGCCGGCGGCCTTCGCGGCCGCTCGAAGCCTCTCCTGCCGCTCCCGGAACGTCTCGGCCGGCAGCGGCGGCGGCAGCGGGGGAGGCTCCTCGGCGGCGAGCGCCGAGCGCGCCGCGGCGGCGGCCGTCGCGGCCGCGGTCGAGGCGATCAGTTCGCGGCGGGTCCATGTCATGGCGCCGAAGGATATAAGCTCCCGTCTCGCGGGAGACAAGCGTCGGGAGGAACCGGCGCCCGCCGGTGCCGGGAGCCCCGGCGAGGGAGGACCACATGCCGTATCCGCCCGATCTCGTCGAGCCGATGCGCGAGGAGCTGCGGCGTTCCGGTTTCGAAGACCTGCGCACACCGGAGGACGTCGACCGCGCCATCGCGGCCTCCGACGAGCCCCTCCTGCTCGTCGTGAACTCGATCTGCGGATGCGCGGCCGGCGTGGCCCGGCCGGGAGTGCTGAAGTCGCTCGCCGACCCGTCGGCCCCGCGCCGCCGGGCGAGCGTCTTCGCCGGACAGGACGTCGAGGCCACCAAGCGCGCGCGCTGCTACTTCGAGGACTATCCGCCCTCCTCCCCCCAGGTCGCGATCCTCTCGAAGGGGAAGCTGCTCTTCCTGCTCCAGCGCCAGCAGATCGAGGGGCGCTCCGCGGAGGAGGTCGCCGCCGCCCTGCGCGAGGCGTACCAGAAGGTTTCCACCGCGGTCGCCTGACCCGACACCGAACCCCCGGGACTCCGCGCGCGCATCGTCTCGGACCGGAGCACACCGGCGCTCGCCCTGCCGAACGGATCGCCCTCCCGGACCCGTCGCCCTCCCGGCATATGCTCCGAGCAGGCGCCGGCGGACCCGCGTTCGCCGGAAATCCGGTTGGAACAAGGGAGGGTGCGATGTCCACGACTCGACGGGTCTTCCTCTCGCTCGCCGCCGCGGCCGGGGGGCTCCTGCGGCGATCTCCCGCGGCCGGGCTCGCTGTCCCGACGGCGACGCCGACACCACCCCCCGCGGTGCCGACACCGACGCCCACTCCGGCGCCCCCGTCCGCGCTGCAGAAGCTCGCGCGCGAGCGCTACGGGAAGTTCGTCGCGGAGGACGAGCTTCCGATGCTCGACGAGGAGATCGCGGGGCTCGAGAGGCGCAGCGCGCGCCTCCACGGATTCGCGCTGGAGAACTCCGAGGAGCCGGCGTCGGATTTCCGGGTGCGGTCATGAGCGTCGACCTGTTCCGGCCCGTCGCGGATCTCGCCAAGGACGTCCAGGCCAAGAAGCTCTCGCCGGTCGCGCTCGCCGAGGAGTCGCTGGCGCGCCTGGACTCGCACGGCCGCAAGCTCAACGCCGTCGTGACGCTCTCGGGCGACGCGGTCGCCCGCGCGCGCGATGCCGAGAAGGACATCGCCGCGGGCCGGTATCGCGGCACCCTGCACGGGATTCCCTGGGGCGCGAAGGATCTGCTCGCGACCAAGGGCATGCCGACCACCTGGGGCGCGGAGCCGTATCGTGACCAGCGCTTCGACTTCGACGCGACCGCCGTGCGCAAGCTCGAGGAGGCCGGCGCGATCCTCGTGGCCAAGCTCGCGATGGTCGAGCTCGCCGGCGGCATGGGCTACAACAGCGCCGACGCTTCCTTCGTGGGCCCGGGCCTGAACCCCTGGAACACGGGGTACTGGAGCGGCGGCTCATCGAGCGGCTCGGGGGCCGCGGTCGCCGCGGGGCTGGTGCCCTTCGCGATCGGCTCGGAGACCGTCGGCTCGATCATCACGCCGGCGTCGTTCTGCGGCGTCACGGGCCTGCGGCCGACCTACGGACTGGTCTCGCGGCACGGCGCGATGGCGCTCTGCTGGACGCTCGACAAGCTCGGGCCGCTGGCGCGCACGGCGGAGGACGCCGGCACGGTGATCGCCGCGATCGCCGGCGTCGACCCGCAAGACCCCACGACCGTCGCGGCGCCGAAGCCCCGGGCGGCCCGTCGCCTGCGCGTCGGCATCCCGAAGCGCGCGACCGACTTCGTCCAGCCGGAGGTCAAGGCGAACTTCGAGGCGTCGGTGCGGGTGCTGTCGGGCGTTGCCGACGTCGTCGCGGACGTCGAGCTGCCCAGCTTTCCGTACGGCCCCGTCACGGGCACCATCGTCGATGCGGAGGGCGGAAGCGCGTTTCGCGCGCTCATCGAGTCCGGCGGGCTCTCCCGCTTGCGCGACAAGAGCGACCATGTCGGCGGATACGGCAGCGTGCTGACGCCGGCCGTCGACTATCTCGCGGCGATGCGATTGCGCGAGAAGATGCGCGCGCCCTGGGCGAAGCTCTTCGAATCCGTCGACGTGCTCGCGGCGCCGGGACGTCCCACCGTGGCCCTCCCGACCGCGACGACGTTCGACAAGGCGTGGCCCGAGCTCGCGGAGGGACGCCCGGCGGACTTCGTCTCTCCCGTCGGCGTGTTGATCCAGGTCGGAAACCTCGTGGGGTATCCGGCGCTGGTGCTTCCCAACGGGATCGGGCGCGAGGGCCTCCCGACCGCGTTCCAGCTGCTGGCGCCGGCGT
>DATBIJ010000267.1:0-4335 GCA_036557025.1 Thermoanaerobaculia bacterium
CGCGCGCACGTCATCCTCCCCTACCACCGGCTGCTCGACGCGGCCCGTGAGAAGGCCGCCGGCGAGGGGAAGCTCGGCACGACGCTGCGCGGCATCGGGCCCGCCTACGAGTCGCGCGCCGCGCGCCGGGGCGTGCGCGTGGCGGACCTCTTCGACGAGGAGATCTGCCGCGCGCGCGTGGAGTCCCTCGCGAAGGAGACCGGCGCCCTGCTGACCGCGCTCGGCTGCCCGGAGATTCCGCGGCCCGAGGAGGTCTGCGCCGCCCTCGAGCGCTCGCGCCGGCGGCTGGAGCCCTACGTCACCGACACCGGGCGCCTCCTGCGCGACCGGCTGAAGTCCGGCGGAACCCTCCTCGGCGAAGGCGCACACGGCGCCATGCTCGACCTCGACGCCGGGACCTATCCCTTCGTGACCTCCTCGCACTGCTCGTCGGCCGCGATGGCCGCCGGGCTGGAGATCGCTCCCGGGGCGCTGGAGGCTTCCCTGGTCGTACTGAAGGCGTACACGACCCGAGTGGGGTCGGGGCCCTTCCCGACGGAGCTGTCCGACGCGACCGGCGAATTCCTCCGCACGCGGGGCAACGAGTTCGGCACCTCGACGGGACGCCCGCGGCGCACCGGCTGGTTCGACGCCGTGGTGGCGCGGACCGCCGTCGAGCTCTCCGGCGCCGCGGCGGTGGCGATCACGAAGCTCGACGTCCTGGACGACCTCGAGGAGATCCCCGTGTGCATCGGTTACCGCCTCGGCGGCAAGGCGATCTCCGATCTGCCGCCCCTCTCCGAAGACGTCGCGCGCCTCGAGCCGGCCCTCGAGAACTTGCCCGGCTGGCGCGCGAAGACGACCGGCGTGACCTCCTACGAGGACTTGCCGGCCGCCGCGAAGAGCTACGTGCGATTCCTCGAGAAGGCCGTCGGCGCGCCGGCGGCGTACATCTCCACCGGCCCCCGCCGCGAGGAGACGATCGCGCGCCCCGAGTCGGAGTTCGTGCGCGGGCTCCCGCCGGCGATCGCGTAGGCCACACCTCCCCGCCCGCCGCGCTCTCGGGACCTTGCGCTATCCTGAGAATCCTGGGTCGCTAGCTCAGCGGTAGAGCATCGGCCTTTTAAGCCGGTGGTCGTGGGTTCGAATCCCACGCGACCCACCAGACCGCAGTCCGCAGTCTGCCGCCACGGCCCGACCCAACGTGATATCCTGCAACTCTCCGATCCTTCCGACGGCCCACGCCAGCCATTGTGGTCAGCGCCAGTCGCCGGCATTCGGCGAGAGAGCGAGTGACCATGCAAGAAGCCCTTCGGACCTGGAATTGCAGGAATTGCGGGCGATCCAACCGGACCGTGATCGAACGGAACGGTTCGGTCAAGTGCGACCACTGCGGGTACGTGATGAACATCCAGCCCGCGAGAAGCCGCGGCGAGGAAACGCCGGCCCAGCTCTCCCGCTTCGCTCGGCGGACGCCTTGAGTCCGCCGAAGAACGACTCTCCGAGCCTCGTCGGACCGGGCCCTGTTTGGGTCGGAGATTCGGAAAGGACGGAGTCGCTCGCGGAGCTTCGCGACCAATATGCCGAGGCGCGAAACCACGTCCCCACCGGTGAGCCTCACGGGAACCTGGATTGGATCCTCGGGGCGCGGCGGAATCCGGAGCGCGATCCCCTCCTGTACCGGACGGGCACGATTCGACTCATCGCGCTTTGGCTCCAGGACCTCGCGAGCGATCTGGACCGCGCTTCCGAGCGGGGCACACCCGAGCAGAAGAGCATCGTCGCGCCCGCCGAGTCCCTCGCCGGCAAGCTCCGGGACGCGACCAAGAGGTTCCTGACCGCGTTTCGGAACCCCAACTAGCCTCGGCGAGATCGCCCCCGGAGCCCCCCTTTTCCGCGCTTGACGGCGGCCCGGCCTATATATAACCTATTAGTTATGGATAGGGTGCGCCGGCTCGACGCCACCTTCGCCGCGCTCGCCGACCCCACGCGGCGGGCGATCCTCGCCCGCCTGGCGCTGGGAGAAGCCTCGGTCAGCGAGCTGGTGCGCCCCTTCGAGATGAGCCAGCCGGCCATCTCGAAGCACCTGAAGGTCCTCGAGAAGGCGGGCCTCGTCTCGGTCGGCCACGACGGACAACGGCGGCCACGCCGCATCGAGGCCGCGCCGCTGGAAGCCGCGAACACGTGGCTCGAGGAGTACCGCCGGTTCTGGGAGGAGGGCTTCGAGAAGCTCGACGCCCTGCTGGAAGATATGAAGGCCGCCCGCCCGACGCGGACACGCGCGAAGCGCGAAAGGAGAGGCAGATGAGCAACCCGCAGCCGCTGAAGATCTTCCCGCAGGGAGAGCGCGAGATCGTCTTCACGCGCGGCTTCGACGCACCGCGTGCGCTCGTGTTCGACGCGATGACGAAGCCCCACCTCGTCGAGCGTTGGATGGGCCCGCGCGGATGGAATCTCGTGAAGTGCGAGATCGATCTGCGCGTCGGCGGCAAGTACCGCTACGTCGGCAAGCGGCCCAACGGGCCCGAGATGGGATGGGGCGGCGTCTTCCGGGAGATCGCTCCGCCCGACCGGCTCGTCTGCACGGAAGTCTTCGACGATCCCTGGTACCCGGGCGAATGTGTCATCACGACGACCTTCGAGGAGAAGGACGGCATCACCCTGATGACCGCCGTGACGGAGTACGTGACGCGCGAGGCGCGGGACGCCGTGATGAAGTCCCCGATGGAGAGCGGCGTCAAGGACAGCTACGAGCGTCTGGACGAGGTGCTGGCGGGGGCGGCCCAGGGAGCCTAGCGAATCGGGGTCGCGGCCTGGGCCGGCGGCTTCGGCTTTGTCTTGCCGGCCTTCGCCGCGTCGCGTTCGAATCCCGGCAGGATCGCGTCGAAGAACGCGTTCTCGATCAGGCTGAAGACGACCTGCAGGGTCGAGGACTTCGGGTCCTGGATCCGGCCGCGGATCTGCACGACCGACGCCACCTCGTCGCGGGGCTGGTTCTCGAGGATCTCCGCGACCCACTCGACGATGGTCTCGTAGGCCTTCTTGAAGATGCTCTTCTTCGCATCCTGACGCCGGTCGTAGACCTCCAGGTCCCGGAAGAGCGGCTTGACGTACCCGCGGACGAGCCCGTCTTTCACGCGCACCTCCGAGTAGAAGGCGAACTTGCCCTTGGTGACGTCGAAGTTGCCGTGGGCGCGCAGAAGGTCGTTCAGGCGCGACAACTCCGTGTCCCCGATCTCCACGCGCGCATCCAGCTCGGGTCCCTTCGGCCCCGAGCGAAACCGCGCCGTGACCAGGCTCTTTCCGCTCCCCATGAAGGAGCCCTCGAGCCGCGCGGAGGCCGCCTTCCCGGCGCCATAGTTGGAGAAGTCCGCGATCTCGAGATTCGCCGGCGCGAGGTAGACGCGATAGCCCCGCGCCTCGTTTCGCATCCCGATGTCGGAGTCGAGAACGCGCAGCCGGTCGAGCCGCACCTTCATCTCCGAGGCGGACGCCGTCCTGGCCGCCCGAGCGACCTTCGCCCCCGCCTGATCCCCCTCTCCCTGCGAGAGATAGTCCAGGCGCACCTTTCGAATCGTCAGATCCTCGACATGCGCGTTGCGGGCGGTCGGCGAGTACTCCAGGCGTCCGTTGGTGGAGAGCGTCCCGCCGCGCAACGCGAGATCCGCGCGCTGCACGATGGGCCCGAGGTCGTTCAACGGAACGTCCCGGACGTCGAAGAGGACGTGGAGCCCCGGAAACGGCCTGGCGAGAAAGTTCGCGTGGCCCTCCACGACCGCACGACCCGAGTCGAAGACGACCGCCTCCCCGTGGACCGGCGAGGGATAGACGTGATCCGGCGAGTGGATGTTGCGGATGTTGGTGGCCCGCAGGTTCACACGCCGCAGCCGCAACGGTCGCCGCGGATCGGCATCGACGTAGGTGACGTCCCCGTTCTCGATCCGCAGGAGGTTGATCTTGAGCGGGTAGATGGCCTCGAGCGCTTCCTGCCAACCCTTTTCGTCGATCGGAACCGGATCGCGGTCCTCCGCCCGCAGCTGCGCGAGGTTCACGTACAGGCGCGGGCGCTCGAACTGGAAATCCGCGACGAGCCGGAGAAACAGCAGCTCCTTCCAGTGGACGCTCGCCGTCAGGGCGGGAATCACCAGCACGGCGGGATCGGGATGCGCCTCCTGCCGAACCACGACGTCCTTCAGGGCCACGGAAAAACCGAAGAGCCGGAAGTCCAGCTCCGGCACCCGCACCGTGTAGCCCTTCAGGCTGCGATTCATGTTGGTTTCGATCGTGCGCCGCATCGGCTCGTCGAGAAGCCGGTCGGCGGCGACCGCGAGCAGCAACATCGCGACGAGGACGATT
>DATBIJ010000268.1:0-2618 GCA_036557025.1 Thermoanaerobaculia bacterium
AGGTAACGAAAATGACGTTGCCGCGAGTGCCCTTGCGCATATCCAGGTCCCCGAAGGCGCCCGTCTCGGCATCTTTCGATCCTGGGCATTCGACTCGGATCCGGATATCGACTTGAAATATCGGGTTTGGGAAACGTGCCAGCCCTACGGCTACGATCCCCCGGCCGTCACTCTGATCGCGGAAAACCAGACGCTGGCGGCGATCGGCTACATTCCCGGGGCGAAGAGCCTCAACAACCTCACGGTGAACAACGGGCTCTGCGCCTACACCGTCGAAGTCCAGCTCGCCCCTTCTGGAGAAGGCTGCAGGGGTCCTGCGCTCCGCGTGTACAAGCTTCAATTCACCTGGACACGCCAGGTCAGCCCGGCGCCGGCGGTGGCGAGCTTCACGGATGTTCCGACGACGCACCCATTCTTCCGCTTCATCGAAGCGCTGAAGGACTCGGGGATCACAGGGGGCTGCAGCGTGACCCCGGCGCTGTACTGCCCGAACAGCCCGATCACGCGCGGCGAGATGGCAGTCTTCCTTGCAGCCGCGTTCGGTCTGAGCTGGCCCTAACGACTCGGCCGGATCGGCGTTACGAGATCGCCGATCCGCGGCCCGCTTGCCGTACGCTTTGCCGGTGGCGTCTCTGAAAGACCGTCTGAAGGAGCGTATCGATCTCCAAGGCCCGATCTCCTTCGCGGACTTCATGGAGGCGGCCCTCTACGATCCGGAGGGCGGGTACTACGCGCGCGGAGCCTCGATCGGGGAGCCGGGAGATTTCGTCACCTCGCCGCACGTGACGCTGTACTTCGCCCGCGCGGTGGCGCGGGCCTTCGCAGCGGACACCGGCGGTATCGAGGGCCCGGTCGACTTCGTCGAGGTCGGGGCGGGGGAGGGCAGATTCCTGCAGGACTTCCGCGAGGCGATCCGAACCGATGCCCCGCAAGTGGCGGCACGCCTTCGCCTGGGGGCGGTCGAGACCTCGGCCGCCGGCCGAGCCCGGCTCGCGCAATTCCCCGGTGTACGGGTGATGGCCGATGCGAACCCGCTTGCGCCCGCTTCGATTCGCGGCTGGATCTTCTCCAACGAGCTCTTCGACGCCCTCCCGGTCCACAGGGTGATCGGCGGGGACGGGGGCTCGCTCGAGGAGCTGTGCGTCGGATGTCGTGGGAACGCGTTCCTCTGGTTTCGCCGGCCGGCAGCCGATTGGATGCGGGAACACCTGGAGAGCTTCGGCATCTGCCTGGAGCCGGATCAGGCGGGGGAGATCCGGCCGGGTGCCGCGCCGCTGTATCGGACGCTCGCGCGCGCGCTCGCGCAAGGGCGGCTGATCACCGTCGACTACGGCCACAGCGCACGCACGCTGTATCACCCCTTCTCGCGGCGCGGCGGAACGCTCGCGGTGCATTCCGGAGGGCGTCGCGGCGGCGACCCGCTCGAGCGGCCTGGCGAGGTCGACCTCACCGCGCACGTGAACTGGGACGAGCTCGCCCGCGCCGGAGAGGAAGAGGGGCTTTCGCCCGCGCGGATCATGCGTCAAGGTCGCTGGCTGACGGAGGCGGGCATCCTCGAGCTCGCGCAGGAGCCGCGCGAGAAGTGGCGCGTGTTTCGCCTCGTCGATCCCGAGGGCATGGGGGATGAGCTGTCCGTGCTTTCCCAGGAACGCGGGTCTCGTTGATGTGCTATCGTGTGCTACATGAAGGGCCGCAAGAAGCCGCCCGGGCAGGTCGGGATCCGTGAGCTCCGCCAGAACCTGACCGTGTATCTGCGCAGGGTCCAGAAAGGCGAGACCCTGGACGTCACCGACCGCGGAAAGCCCGTCGCGATTCTTGCGCCCGTCGTCCCCGCGGCGAGCCCGCTCGAGCGGTTGATCGCCGAGGGGAGGGCAACTCGGCCCGTCGGGAGTCTCGCGGACCTCGGTCTGCCGCCGCGGCGAGAGGGCCGCGCCCTGAGCGAGGTGCTCGAGGAGCTGCGGCAGGATCGCCTCTGACGGAGCCGTGATCTATCTAGACTCTTCCGCGCTCGTGAAATGGATCGTGCGCGAAGCGGAATCCGAAGCTCTTCTGGCCTTTCTCGCGAAAAGGGTCGAGCCGGTTTCGAGCGCCCTGGCCTGGCTGGAAGTCACCCGCACTCTTCGCCGAACGACCACCACGCCCGAAGAGCGCGCTCGCGCGGAGGCCGTCCTCGCCGCGGTCTCGCGTATGCCGGTGACCGACGCCGTTCTGGATCTGGCGATGCGCATCCCGCCGCCGAACCTGAGGACGCTCGACGCCATCCATATCGCCACGGCGCTGACCGCGGGTCCGGGACTCGAGATGATCGTCACGTACGACGAAAGGCTCGCGGCTGCGGCGGCGGCCAACGGCATCGACGTTCTCGCGCCGGCCTGACCGCAGCGACCTTTCTGGCTTTCGCTATGGCCCTCCGATAGAATCCCCGCAATCGTGTCGGAATACCTTCCGATCCTGGTCTTCGCGGTGCTCGCGGCGGCCCTGCCGCTGGCGACCATCGTGGTGGCCCGCGCGATCCAGTCCCGCAAGCCCAATCCGGCGAAGGCCGACCCGTACGAGTGCGGGATCGAGCCGACGACGACCGCGCACGACACGCGCTTCTCCGTACGCTACTTCCTGAT
>DATBIJ010000269.1:0-3203 GCA_036557025.1 Thermoanaerobaculia bacterium
AAGGCCTCCGAGGCCCTCGAGGCGCTCAAGGCGCACCTGGACAAGAAGGGGTTCGGCGACATCGAGGTCAACATGACTGGCGGCTACGACCCGACGAGCACGCCCGCGGACTCCGGGATGATCCGCGCGCAGATCGCCGTCTACCGGCGTGGCGGGCTCGAGCCGGTTCTCTGGCCGCGCAACGCCGGCTCCTGGCCCGGGTGGGTATTCACGGGAGAGCCCCTGAAGCTTCCGGCCGGCCACTTCGGGCTCGGCCACGGCGCTGGCGCCCACGCGCCCGACGAGTTCTACGTGATCGAGTCGTCGAACCCGAAGGTGCAGGGCTTCGACGGGGCGGCGCGGTCGTTCGTCGAGTACCTGCAGGAGCTGGCGACGATCTCTTGAAGCCCTCCGACCCCACTCCCCCCAGCGGGGGAGTGGCGGGGTGAGGGGAACCTCGGCGAGGAACCGCCCTCACCCCGGCCCTCTCCCGGAGGGAGAGGGAGCGGACGGCACTACACCGAGCGCGGCGGCATGCCCAGGCCGGCCTCGTTCTCGCGCCGCCTCTTGCGGACGTGCGAGGCGATGAGGATGAGGCCGAGCAGGATGATCGCCACGGGGCCGCCCCACTCGCCCATCCAGTCCCAGAACGCTTCCATGTCGAGGAAGCGGTCCATCAGGTACATGGTGCCGAGCCCCACCAGGATCACGCCCCACGTCAGAGATCCCGTTCCCGCCGCGGCCTTGATCTGCGGCGCGCCGGCGAAGCCCGCTTCGGCGGCTTGTCCCCGGTTGATGGCCTTGGCCTGCCGCACGGCGTCGATGATCGCGAAGAACCAGATGAAGGCGATCAGCGGTCCGAAGAATGGCCCGCCGCTGCCGTGGGAGACGATCGAGCAGGACACGATGAAGGCGCCCGCGAACGCGAAGGCGCGCTGGTAGAGGCCCAGGTACAGGTGCCCCAGTCCGGGGAACATCGAAAGGAATCCCGCCAGCCCCGGAGACTTCTTCTCCACGATCACCGGGGGCGTCCCGTAGGGCATGGCCGGGGGCGAACCAGGGGCCACCGGCGGCGGCGCCGGGCTCGGCGGGTTCGGGGTCTCGTTCATGATTCTCCTCCTGGCGAGCGATCCGCGCGCCATGTCCACAGTTCGACTTCCTTGCGCTTCCAGGCGCCGCTGCCATCCTCGTTGCGCGGACGAGGCGGGCGGCGCGAGGAGTCGCTCTTCATGACCAGGGCAATCGCGTTCGAGAGCGCGGCGCGGCCGTAGCCGCCCACGCGCCCCTTGAACGCTTCGAAGGTGCGGAAAGTTCGCTCCTGGAAGGCCCCGAAGCGGTCGACGAGCTTGCCGCGGGCGGCGGCGACGCCGGAGCGCGCCGTCTGTTCGAGCCGGGCTGTGCCGGCGGCGCGCGCGAGGTCCGCGGGATTGAGTCCCAGCATCATGACCGTGAAGGCCGCGGCGTACGCGAACGCGATGGCGCCCCGCGGGCCCAGGATCCAGCGGAAGCGGGAGCGTTTCGCGGCGGCGGTCTTCGGCCGCGAGGCCCGGAGCCGCGTGGAGAGCCACGGCGCCGGCTCCGGCGGGAGGAGCTCCTTCGCCACGCCGAGCACGGCCGCCGATTCCCGACATCCTTCGCAGCGCGAGAGGTGGCTCTCGAGGCGCTTCGCGTCGGCCCCGAGGATCTCTCCCTCGGCCGCGACGGCGAGCAGCGTCTCCGCCCCCTCGCACGAGACGGTCTGCCGCGGGATCGCGTAGAGGCTCTCGAACAGCGCCCGGCTCGGCGCCGGCGGCTGGAGGCCCGCGACGGCTTCGGCGAAGCGCTCCATCTCCGCGCCGATCGCGGAGCAGGAGGCGCAGCCGGCGCGGTGCGACGCGAAGTCCGCCTCGCGGCCCCCCGCGACGAGCTTTTCGAGCTCCCGGCAGCCGCTCATACGAAGGCCGCCGCGGCGAGCGCCATCGAGGTGAGGGCGCCCTGCCCCCGGCTCTCGTGACGCTCGCGGACCTTTCGCGCGACCTCCGCGCGGGCGCGGAAGAGGCGCGACTTGACCGTGCCGTCGGGAAGATCGAGAGATTTGCCGATCTCTTCGTAGGCGAGCCCTTCGAGGTCTCGAAGGACCAGGATTTCGGCGAGGTCCTCCGGGATTTCCGCGAGCGCCCAGAAGAGCAGCTTCGTGCGCTCCCGGCGGAGGGCCTCCGCCGCGGGGTCGTCGTCGGACCGGAGGAGCGGCGCCACCGCCTCGTCCGAGACGAAGCGGAAGGACCGTTCGCGCTTCTTGCGCCGGTAGCGGTCGATGCAGAGGTTGCGGGCCAGGGACACTACCCAGGCGACGAGCGGGTAGCTCCCGTCGTACCGGTGCAGGTTCTCGAAGATCTTCAGGAAGATCTCCTGGGAGAGCTCCTCCGCGTCTTCCCGCTTCAGGCTGAAGTGGTAAGCGACGGAGTACACCCTCTGGCCGAGCTGGTCCACCATCTGCCTCCAGGCCTCGTCGTCCCCCTTCCGGCAGCGCTCGACGAGGTCCTTTTCGTCCGGCACGCTCAACGCTTCCTCAACTCCATGAAAACGCAGGTTTTCGGAGAAAGTTCGCGGCCGCCGGCGGCGGCCCCGCGCAAAGGATTGGAGCGCAAGGCGTAAGGGGCAGGATTCTCACTCCGGCGACAGGACCGGACGCCGCGCCTTCTCGGGGAAGTGCGCGTAGGCGAGCAACTTGTAGCAGAGCTTGGCGATCATGAAGTCGGGGGCGCGGTTGCCCGGCAGCGGAGAGTGCTCGACGACGTCCGCGCCGACGATCCGGCGGGTCCCGACCAGGTTCCGCAGGATGCGCAGGGCCTGGTCGTAGGTTCCGCCTCCGGGCTCGGGCGTTCCCGTACCCGGAACGAGGGAGCCGTCGAAGAAGTCGACGTCGAACGTCACGTAGACCTCCGGGCCGAGGATCCGGAAGGCCCCCTCCATCCAGTCGTCGGACCGGTGCATCTCGCGATTGGACACGACTCGGATGTTCGCCTGCCGGCGCACGAACTCGACCTCTTCCCGGGAGATCGACCGGATTCCGACCTGGACGGTCGGAAGATCGAGCTCCACCCAGCGCCGCGCGGCGCACGCGTGCGAGAACTTCTGCCCCTCGTACTCGTCGCGCAGGTCTCCATGGGCGTCGAAGTGGAGCACCGACAGGCCCGGAAACCTCGCGCGGTGCGCCGCGATCGGGCCGCGCGCGATCGAGTGCT
>DATBIJ010000270.1:0-7384 GCA_036557025.1 Thermoanaerobaculia bacterium
TTCCCCGAGCCTGTCCGCGACGCGAATCTCCTGCGCCTGTTTCTGGCGTTGGACAAGAAGGCGACGGCGAAGGGCAACGCCGGCGTGCTGCTCGAGTCGATCGGGCGCGCGCGCGTCGAGGAGGGCATTCCGATCGTGGAATGGCTCGAGGCCGCCACCGCCGCCGCGATCCCAGGCCGCTCCTGAGCCCGCGAATCCCTCCCCGGATTCGGAAGGATTCTCACCGCTGCCCGGAGGGACGGCGAAGGATAGATGCCGCCGCAGGCGGCATCACCGGACGCAACCCCTTATAATTGAAGGATTGTGACGGGCAAACCCGGGCGGCGGCGCGTCCGCCTGTTCCTGCTGCTCTCCGGGGCGCTCGCGTTCGCGTCGCTTGTCCCTCTGCTGGTCTCGGACACCGTGCTGATCCGGCGCAACCGACGGACGCTGGAGACCTTGGAGGAGAAGTACCTGACCAGGTCTTCGGCGGCGCTGGCGGAGCGCGTGGGGGCCTATTACGCCTCGGCCCAGATGCTCCTGGAGCGGGCCGCCACGTCGCTGGGCCTCGCCCGGGACCTCACCGGCCGGGATCCCTTCGCCTCCGCGGACGCTCCGGCCATCCTGCGGGCGACCGTCGGGGAGCAGCAGGTGGTCAAGTCCATCCGCGCGGTCAACCTGGAGGGCGTCGGCAGCTTCCTGGGCGCCGATACGCAGCTCGCCGAGCTCGATTACGAGTTCCGCAAGGCCTTCGAGACGGCCCGCGAGGGCGTGTCCTACTCGGGGGTTCCCTTCCGGGCGGGGGAGCTGGGCCCGGTGACCGTCCTGGCCGCGCCCGTCAATGCCGCGACCGGCGAGCGGCTGGGGGCGGTCCTCGCGCTGATCTCGCTCGCGCCCATCGAAAAGGAGTTCCAGGACGAGGCGCGCCGCGAGGTGCGGGCGACGCTCGTCGACCGGCAGGGCCGCATCCTGTTCCCGATTCCGCGCGAGCGTTCCAGGGATGCTCATCCCTCGAGCCTGGTGTCCGACTTCATGAAGATGGGGCGCAACGCCCGCCTGACCCGGAGCGAGGAGACCTCGCACGGCTCGGTCCTTGCCTCGATCGCTCCGGTCGGAACGCCGGACTGGGGCGTGCTCGTCGAGCGCGACCGCGAGCTCGCGTTCGCTTCGGTGGGCGAGATGATCCGCGACACGCTCCTCTGGAGTGCCGGCGCGCTGGCCTTCGCCATCCTGCTCGGCATCGTGGCGGCGCGGCGGTTCTCTCGGCCGATCACGATCCTCGCGGACTCCACGAAGCGCATCAGCGAGGGCGAGTACGGCGCGACGGTTCCGGTCGCGGGGACCGCGGAGATCGCGGGTCTCTCCGAGAACTTCAACCGGATGAGCCTCTCGATCAAGGGGGCGTTCGAAGAGGTCCAGCGCGCGGCGCGCGAGAACCGCGAGCTGTTCATCTCGTCGATCAAGGCCCTCGCCGAAGCGATCGACGCCAAGGATCCCTACACGCGAGGGCACTCCGAGCGGGTCGCGATCTACGCCTCGGCGATCGCTCGCGAGCTCGGAATGCCGGCCGACGAGGTCGAGCGCGTCCGGGTCGCGGCGCTGCTGCACGACGTCGGGAAGATCGGCATCGACGACCGGATCATCCGCAAGCCGACGGCGCTGACCGAGGAGGAGTTCGAGATCATGAAGCTGCACCCCGTGATCGGAGCCAGCATCATGTCGCCGATTCCGCGCCTGGCCGACGTCATCCCGGGGATGCGGCACCATCACGAGAAGTGGGAGGGCGGCGGCTATCCCGACGGACTGAAGGGAAACGAGATTCCTCTGCTGGCGCGCGTGGTCTCCGTCGCCGACACGCTCGACGCCATGACGACGACACGGCCCTACCAGAAGGCCATGGAGATCGACTTCGTGCTCAACCGAATCCGCCAGCTCTCCCCGAGCCGCTTCGAGCCGAAAATCGTCGACGCCCTGCTGTCCGCCTGGAACCGCGGCGCGATCAAGATCATGCCGCAGGAGCTTCCAAAGGACGCGCCGGCGGCCCCGGTCTCGGTGGCCTCCTGATGCGGCGGGCCGCCGCCGCCATCGCCGCGACCGTTCTCCTGCTGCTGGGCGCCTCCGCTTGTGAGAGCACGGGGAAGAAGGAGATGTCCTCGGCGGAAGTCATGCTGCAGGAGCGCATGGCCGCCGTCCTCCTTCGCGAGGGCCGCGCCCCCGAGGCCGAGAAGGTCTACCGCGAGATCCTGCCGCAGGACCCCAAGAACCCCGAGGTCCACGACGGCCTGGGCGCCGCGCTTCTGATCCAGGGAAAGCCGAAGGACGCCGAGTCCTCCTTCGACAAGGCCGTGGACTTGGCGCCGGACCGGGCGCTGTATTTGATCCACCGGGCGACCGCCCGCATCCAGCGCGCGAAGTTTTCCGAAGCGGCGCAGGACCTGCAGCAGGCCGAGCAGCTCGGCGGGCCCACGGACCGCTTCGACATCGCGCTGCAGTGGGGCGAGCTGCGGCAGAGGATGGGAGAGTTCGCGGGTGCCGAGGTCGAGTACAGCAAGGCGCTCACGATCGGCGCGCAGGATCTCTTCGCCGCCTACTTCGGGCGAGGCGTGGCCCGGGAGTCGCAGGGCAACTTCGAAGGGGCCGCGGAGGACTACTTGGAGTCCGTGCGCTTGCGCCAGCGAAGCGCCGAGGCGAACCTCCGCCTCGGGCTCGCCCTCGTGCAGCTCCGGCGCGTTCCGCTGGGCCGCCGCTACCTCGAGCGGACCGTCGAGTTGGATCCCGGCGGCGAGTCCGGCGAGCGGGCCCGGATCCTGCTCGACAGCATTCCCGCGACGCCGCCGAAGGGCGCCTCCTAGCAGGGCGCGCGCAAGCCTCCGAGGAATTCCCCGATCCCGTTTCCGATATCTTTGCCGTCCCATGACGGACGGACGCTCCGGCGTTTTCGCCAAGATCCGGCGCGGTCTCTTCATGACCCATACGGAGGTCCTGGAGAAGATCGGCTCGGCCGTCAAGAAGGGCCTGGGCTTCGACGCGACCGTGCTCGAGGGGCTCGAGGAGGCGTTGATCGAGGCGGACGTCGGGGCCGAGACCGCTGCGGCGCTCGCGGAGGCGGTGAAGGAGCGGGCCGGATCCCTGCGCCACGCGGATCCCGCAGAGCTGCGCCGGCTGCTTCGAGAGGAGATCGAGCGCCTGCTCGCGGCGGCGCCCCGGCCGGAAGTGCGCGACGTGCCGCTGGAGGTCGTCTTCTTCGTCGGCGTCAACGGTGCCGGCAAGACGACGACTGCGGCGAAGATCGCGATCCGCAAGGTCGCGGAAGGCCGTGGAGTCCTGCTGGCGGCGGCCGACACGTTCCGGGCCGGCGCGATCGAGCAGCTCGAGGTTTGGGGGAAACGGCTGGGCGTGCCGGTCGTGCGGCACTCCGAGGGTGCGGACCCCTCCGCGGTCCTCTTCGACGCCGTGGCGGCGGCGAAGGCTCGCGGCGTCAGGAGCCTGCTGGTGGACACGGCGGGCCGCCTGCACACGAAGAAGAACCTCATGGAGGAGCTCGCGAAGATGCGTCGGATCGCCGCGCGGGAGATCCCCGGCGCTCCGCACGAGGTCTACCTGGTCCTGGACGCCACGACGGGCGGCAACGGCCTGGCTCAGGCGCGTCGCTTCCAGGAGGCGGCCGGCGCGACCGCCGTGATCCTGACGAAGCTCGACGGCAGCGCGCGGGGCGGCATCGTGCTCGCGATCTACCGCGAGCTGAAGCTCCCCGTCGCCTTCGTCGGCGTCGGCGAGGCGGCGGACGATTTGGTGCCCTTCGATCCGGCGGACTACGCCGCCGCCCTGCTCGAGGAGGGCGCGGCAGGCGAGGAAACGGCTCCCGAGGCCGCGTCGTGACGCCGGCGGATCGGGCGGGGCTCTCCCGCGCGCTGGAGCTCGCGGAGCACGGGCGCTACACGAGCTCTCCGAACCCGATGGTGGGCGCGCTGCTGGTCCGCGGTGGCCGCACCCTCGCCGAGGGCTGGCACAAGCGGGCCGGAGGCCCCCACGCCGAGGCCGTCGTCCTGGCGCGCGCGGGCGCTGCGGCGCGCGGCGCGACCCTGTACGTCTCGCTCGAGCCCTGTGCCCACATGGGCCGCACGCCTCCATGCGCCGACGCGATCGTGAAGGCCGGCGTGCGGCGGGTCGTCGCGGCCGCTCCGGACCCCAACCCGGTCTCCGGTCACGGCCTCGCCCGCCTGCGGCGTGCGGGACTCGAGGTCCTGCTCGCTTCGGGGGAGCCGCGCCATGCCGCCGAGCGACAGAACGAACGGTTTCGCCGCTGGGCTGCCCAGGGCCGGCCGTTCGTGCTCGCGAAGTGGGCCGCCTCGCTGGACGGAAAGATCGCCACCTCCGAGGGCCGCAGCCGTTGGATCAGCTCCGGCGGTGCGCGCCGGCGGGCCCTGCTGCTGCGCGAGGAATACGACGCCGTGCTCGTGGGCGCGCGGACCGTGGCCGCCGACGATCCTCGCCTGACGCGCCGGCTGGGCAGGAACCCGCTCCCGCACCGGCGCATCGTGCTGGACGGCCGGCTGTCCGCTCCCGAATCGGCGCGGCTGTTTCGCCGGCCCGAGGGCGTGATCGTCGCGACCGCCTCGGCGGCTTCCGACGCGAAGGCTCGGAGGCTCGCCTCGCGCGGCGTCGATGTCTGGAGCCTTCCTTCGCGGCGGCCCGGCAAAGTCGCGCTGCCGAAGCTGCTCGCGCGCCTGGGCAAGGAGGGCGTCACGGGCCTGCTCGTGGAGGGTGGCGGCGAAACGCACTGGAGCTTCTTCGCCGAGGGGCTCGTGGACCGGGTCCTCGTTCTGCTCGCGCCGCGGATCCTCGGCGGGGCCGCCGCCGTGCCCGCGGTCGGCGGCGAGGGCTTCGCGCTCGCGCGCACGCCGCAGCTCGAAGATCTCGAGGTCGAGAGGCTCGCCGGCGACCTGCTGCTCACGGCGCGGGTGCGGCGCGCCCGATAACGCCGATGTTCAGCGGGATCGTCTTCGGCACCGGCCGCGTCGTCGCGCTCGAACGGCGGGGCGGCGGGCTCGTGCTGACCGTCGCGCCCCCGGCCGGCTTCGGATCGCCGGCGGCGGGGGAGAGCGTCGCGGTTGCCGGCGTGTGCCTCACGGCCCTCGCGGCCGGCAGACGGCTCTCCGCCGACATCTCGCGGGAGACCCTCCGTCGCACGCGTCTCGGCTCGCTCGCGAAGGGCGATCTCGTCAACCTGGAGCGGTCGCTGCGATGGGGCGACCGGCTCTCGGGCCACTTCGTCATGGGCCACGTCGACGGGATCGCGAAGATCCTGGCGGTCACGCGGGCGGGAAACTCCTGGACGTATCGGTTCTCGCTGCCGCGGGCGCTCTCGCGGCTGGTCGTCGTCAAGGGCTCCGTCGCCGTCGACGGCGTCAGCCTCACGGTGTCCGCGCGCCGGGCCACGAGCTTCGACGTCGCCGTGATCCCGGAGACGCGACGCCGCACGACGCTCGGCCGCGCGCGTGCGGGAGACGCCGTCCACCTGGAGGCGGATGTCTTCGCCCGCTACGGACGAACCGGCTGGCGGCGGCGGGTCAAGCCGACCCGCGGATGATCGTCTACGAGCGCTCGGCGGCGCCCGCCGTCCGGGCCGCGGAATGGGAGATCGCCGGCCGGCGGGCTTCAGCCCGCCTGATGCCCTACGTCGGCGACGCCGGGACCGGCGCGCGGTTCGACCCGCTGGAGCTGCGGTTCTTGCCGAGGCGAGGCGACGCGCGCCTCCAGGCAGGCCCCTCGGACCCGGGGGCGTGGGAGGACGCCGCTCGGCGTCTTCCCGCGGGTCCGCTGCTCTTGGGACCGGGATGCCCGGCGGAAGAGATCCATGGGAGCCTCCGGGCCGCACTGGAGGGAGCACTCCGCGCCGGACGCGGTGCCTACCTCCTCGACGCGCCGGCCGGCGTCCTGCCGGGCGGCGGCGCCGCGGCGAAGGCGAGGCTGGGTGGGGCGGGCGACATCACCGCCCTCGTCTCCTGGACGGCGGACGGTTCGTGGGAAGGGCTGCTCTCCACCGCGGCGTCCGGGAGCGCGCCCTCGGGCCTGCTGTACCCGCTCTTTCCCGGCTGGACGGCGCAGGAGAGCGTCTTTTCCGCGGCGCTCGACGCCGCCGCCGCGCGCGGCGCGCGCTTCGCCGTACCGCTGCGACCCGCGGACGACGGGGACGCCCGACGGCAGGCGGTCGAGGCGCTGTCGGGCGTCGATCCCGCCGGGGCGGACCGGCTCTTCGAGCGGCTGCATCATCGCGACTGGGCCTCGGAGCTTCCCGCCGCCGAGGCGGTCTTCGCGCGCGAGGCGAGCCGGCGCGGCCTCACGATCCTGCCGCCCCGCCCCGTCTGGGAAGGCGAGAGCGCCGGCAACGCGAACGCGGCGGACCGGCTCGAGAGAGTCGCCCGCGAGCGGCGGGAGAACGAGCCCCTCTCGGCCCGCTACCTCGCGGCCGCACGATGGGTCGACGAGTGCGGGCGCGACCTCGCCGCGATCCATCGGGAGGGCAACTTCCGCAAGATCTTTCCCTTCGACGGGGAGATCGCCGCGGCGGCCCAGGCCGCCCTCGGGGGCAGCCGGTGACCGCGGCAGGCCTCTACGTCCACCTGCCGTACTGCCGCTCGCGCTGCGGCTACTGCAGCTTCGTCGTCACGACGGACGACACGACCCGCGGCGACTACCTCGCCTCGGTCGCGCGGGAGGCCGCGCTGATTCCCCGAGGGACAGACGAGGAGCTCTTCGACTCGCTGTACCTCGGCGGCGGGACGCCCTCGCTCGTGCCGCTCGCGGACCTCGCGCGGCTCATCGAGCGCCTCGCGGGACGCTTCGCCTTCGCCCGCGACACCGAGGTGACCCTGGAGGCCAACCCGGACGACGTCGACGCGGCGCGCGCGGCGGCCTGGAAGGCGGCGGGCGTCAACCGAGTCTCCCTCGGCGTGCAGTCGCTGCGGGATACCGAGCTCGCGGCCGTCGGGCGCCGGCACGATGCCGCGCAGGCACGGGCGGCGCTGGAGATCCTGGCCGCGAGCGGCTTCTCTCTTTCGGCGGATCTGATCCTGGGGCTTCCCGAGCAGACCGCCGAGAGCTTTCGCGCGAGCCTCGAGGGGATCCTCGGCGACGTGGATCATGTCTCGCTCTACCTTCTGGAGACCGAGAAGTCCCGGGAGATCGAGGAGGATCGGCGCCGCCGCCCGGAGCGCTATCTCTCCGACGACGCGCAGGCCGCGCTCTGGCTGGAAGCGGGGGAGACACTCGCGCGGGCGGGGCTCGTCCACTACGAGATCTCCAACTGGGCCCGGCCGGGGCGGCGCGCGCGCCACAACGTCAAGTACTGGGAGCGCGTGCCGACGCTGGGCCTGGGCGTGGCCGCACACGAGCTCTGGGAAGG
>DATBIJ010000271.1:0-8618 GCA_036557025.1 Thermoanaerobaculia bacterium
TCCTGGCGCACGGTCTTGCGGGTGACCTGATCGCGCGCCTCCTGGACGCCGCGGTAGATGAGGCGCTCGAGCCGATACTTCGGGTCGAAGAGGATCCGGCCGTGGCCAACGAAGGAGCGGAAGCGCCCTGTCAGGTCGGCGCGCTCGGCCAGGTAGCCCCGGATCAGCTGATCGAGCTCGGCGGATTTCTGCTCGAGGGCCCCGGGATTGTGCAGGTGCGTCGCGTCCCGCGACAGGATCAGGATGACCTCGTCCGAGCGGACGTTGGGCAGGCAGAACTGCCCCGGCGGCACGATCCCGTCGGTCTGGAAGGCCTTCAGGCGGCGCACGAAGTCCAGCAGGAGGTCGTCGTAGGCCTCCCAGCCCCAGACCCCCTCGACTCGGCCCTCCGAGCCCGGGCGAAAGATCAGGACCGAGATTCCGCCCCGCTCGTTGAGCTCCTTGCCGAGATCGTCGGTGAGCGCCCCCAGGGTCGGCAGCCCCGTATCGCGGTCGTAGAGCCGACCGCGGTCCTTCTGGTATCTGCCGCGAAGCGCGACGAGCTCGCTCTCTCGGCCTTTGGCGATGGTCATTTTAAGGTTCCGGGAAGCGATTCAGGATAGCACTGGAGGGGCGGAACCGGCTCGCAGCCGGGCGATCGCCTCCTCGGTTCCGAGCAGGATCAGCACGTCGCCGCGCTCGAGGCGGTCCTCGGGACCGGGCACGAACCGCCTCTCGACGCCCTGGGGGGTGTGACGCTTGACGGCGAGCACCGAGACACCGAAACGGGCCCTCAGACCCGCCTCGGCCACCGTTCGCCCGAGCAGCTCCGCCGGCGCCTCGACCTGGACGAGGCGGTGTTGTTCGGGCAGGTCGAAGTAGTCCACCTCGGTCCCACCGAAGGGACGCACGCGCGCCACGAGGCGGTTGCGCTGGAGGACCTCCCGATCGAATGCCCCCAGCAGGTCGCGCCGGGTCACGATCCCCAGGAAGCGCCGGTTCTCGGGTCCGTCGACCACCGGCAGCTGTCCCAGATCGCGGAACCAGAGCTTCTCGTTGACCGAGGTCAGCGCCTCCTCCGGGGTCACGAAGGGAATCTCCGACACGACGTCCTCGGCGAGCACGAGGCTCGCGAGCTCCCGCTCCGACAGCGCCTCCTTCATGTCGTGCAGGTCGATGACGCCCAGCAGCCTCCCCTGATCGTCGCCCACGTACAGATAGAGGCTGCGGGTGTGGAGGAAGGTGTTCAGGATCTCCGGCAGCGGCGTGGTCCTCGGCACCAGCTTGACGTCGTCCCGCATCACCTCGCGCACGCGCAGGCTCGAGAGCGCCGTCGCCTCGGGCGTCTTCTCCCACGCGATGCCGGCGGAGCGCAGGGCCTGAACGTAGATCGAGTCGCGCTCGAAGATCCGTGCCGTGACGATCGCGATCACCGAGACGACGAGCATCGGGACCAGGACCGTCGAGGTCTGCGAGAGCTCGAAGATCATGATCACCGCGAGCAGCGGCGCACGCGTCACGCCCGCGAGCAGGCTTCCCATCCCGAGCAGCGCGTAGCCGCCGACCGGGGCTTCGACCGCCGGCAACGCGAGCTGTGTCCCCGCGGCGACCAGGCCTCCGAGCGCCGCGCCGACCATCAGCGACGGCGTGAAGACGCCCCCCGAGCCCCCCGAGCCGATGGTCGCGCAGGTCGCCGCGATCTTCCCCACCAGCAGCAGCGCGAGGCCCGCCACGGCGACGCGGCCTCCGAGAATCGCATCCGTCGCCTCGAAGCCGTTGCCCCACACACCCGGAAGGCCGATCCCGATCGCCCCGACGATCGCACCACCCAGAGCCATGGTCCAGGGCAAAGACAGCTTCAAGGAGCCGAAGAGCTGCCGTGCGCGCGTCAGCGCGCGAACGAAGAACGCGGAGGTGACACCGCCGAGCAGTCCGATGATCGCGAACGGAAGGAACTCGGAGATCGACGCGAGGTTGAACGGCGCGACGTCGTAGACCGGCTGGTCTCCGAGCACGAAGCGGACCGTGACCGTCGACACGACCGCCGAGACGACGGCCGGCCCGAACAAGGTCATCGAGAAGGAGCCCACGACGACCTCGAGGACGAACAGCGTCGCCGCGATCGGCGTGTTGTAGGCGCCCGCGACCCCGGCCGCCATCCCGCAGGCCGCGAGGATGCGGACGCGCTCCGGGGACACCTGGACCTGGCGGCCCAGCGACGAGGCGAGCGCCGAGCCAAGCTGGACGATCGGTCCCTCGCGGCCTTCCGAGCCTCCCGAGGAGATGACGAAGAGCGAGGAGACCGCGCGGCCCAGCGTCGGGCGCACCCGCACCGTGCGCCGCCCCAGCGACACGACCTCGATGACCTGCGAGATGCCGCTCGGGCCGGTCTCGGTCACCAGGGCGCGCACCAGGAGGCCGCCGACGAACGCCCCCGCGGCCGGAAGGAAGATCCGCAGCAGCGGCGGCAGCAGGCCCGCCCCGGCCACGGGGCTCCCGACGCCGACCAGGAGTTTGGTCAGCTCCCGCGAGAGCTCACGAAAGAGGATCGCGCCGAACGCTCCCGCGACACCCGCCATGGCGGCGAGCAGCAGGAACTGCGTGTTGGGATCGCGCCAGAACAGCCGCCCGAACCGCGGGGCGGGGACCGGGCTCGCAGCCGCCGGCGCGGCCGGCCCGGGGTCGGTCATTCGTCCGCGTCCGGGTCCCCGCGGCCGTCCTCGACGTCTTCCTGGCCGCCGTAGAAGAAGGCGTGCCCGCACTCCTTGCTACAGAACAGGCTGCCCCCGATCCGGAAGTTGCAGGAGGAGCAGACGGCCTTGCGGCACATGTTGCAGCGCGGGAGGCTGAACGGGAACTCCCTTCGACACAGCATGCAGCGGTCGGCCAGGCCGGGCACGAAATCAGTATACGGGGAGCCTCGCTGGCGCCGGGGAGGCCGGAACCCTATAATCCCCCGCTCCCGGGCGGTGTAGCTCAGTTGGTTAGAGCAAGCGGCTCATATCCGCTGTGTCCGGGGTTCGAGTCCCTGCACCGCCACCAACACGCCGCTCCCGCTCGCTCGGGATCTGCGCCCTACGGCGCACCGGCGAGCGGCTCGCCCGGATGCGGGCTCGACCGCTCGCCTGATCCCTCGACTCGCTCCCGCGGCCGCGGAAAGCGTCATCGGTCCTTGTCCCGCTCGGTGAAGTCTTCCGACGACGCCGGATCGAGCTCCCAGCGGCGCTCGTCGCGGGCCGCTTCTTTGAACCCCGGCCGCAGTTCCTCGTCGTCGGCATAAGTGATGCCGAGGGCGCGGCCCTGCGCGTCCAGGTCGTTGTCTCCGGGGGTGGAGTTCGTGCCGGCCACGGCTTCGTCTCCGGATGACTCCGCGTCTTCCCAACGCGCATCCAGGTCTCCGCCCGCCAGCGTCGGGCTCGCCCCCGGGTTCAAGCGAAAGCGTTTCAGAAGCTGACGGCTCCCGGCCTCGATGTCCGGCGCCGGCGGCTCGATTTCGTCGTCGATCCCGTTCTTGTTGAGGTCCGGCACCTCCCGCGTCTCCGAGTCTTGCGGGCGATCGGTCTTGGCCATGGTTCACCTCGTACCGACAGCAAACGCAACCAGCGTGCCCGCATCGATCGTCGCTTTCGGGCGCCTCCAAGCGACAAATTTGGTCCGACAGTCGTTCATGGGCTCTCGTAAGGCATTGCTCTGCAGTCCCTTGTTCGCTGGCTCGACTCCTGCTCTACAGACTGGAGATGAGCTACGCCTCCCTGATCCTGACTCTGGGCGCCGGCTTCCTGCTGGGCACCTTCGTGGTCGGCCAGATCCTGATCTGCGTCCGCTTCGCCATCCCGACGGCCGCCAGCTGGCACCGGCTCGGCGTGTTCCGCGGGTCCGCTCCCCTTCGCCGCTACCAGATCTGTACAGCCGTGCTTCTGCTGGCCGGGGGCGGGTTGTCGGTCCTCACGCTTCGGGTCTTCCCCGACGACGCCCTCGCCATCGGTCTGGGCGCCTTCATGGCCACGCTGCTCGCCATCCCCGGCTCGGGACGGACCGCGGAAAACCTCGAAGACTTCATCGAAGGAAACCGCGACGTTCTCGACGAGGAGAGGCTCCTCGCCCTGAGCGGTCCCGAGCTCGCGCCGATCCTGGCCCGCCGCTTCCGTCGCTGACCTTTCGTCCGGATCGCGCTCATGCGAAACTGTTCGGACGGAGGATTTCCATGCGGCGAATCGAGACGGAGCCCGGCGGCTTCCGAGACGACACCCTTCCAGCGGAGAACTCCTACACCGTGCGATGGAAGTTCCGGGATGCCGACGAGGAGACCGTCCACAACTTCGTCGTCGTGCTCTCCGGGAAGATTGCCGAGCCTCTCGGGTTCGGCAAAGGCGGTGCGAGCGATCCGCGCCGGCCCGCCGCGATCGCCGCGATGCAGAAGGCCGCGCAGAAGTTCGCCGAGACCCACTGGGAGTCGCTGCCGCTGAACGGCGAGCTCGAGCTCACGGCCGCCGAGCTTCGGCCCTTCCTCCCGCGAGAGACCCGCCGCAAGTCGATCGACAGCTGATCCTCCGTCCGCCATGCGCGGCCGCTCGCTCCTGATTCCCGTCGCGGCGGTCCTGCTCGTCCTGCTCGAGCCGGGGGTCTGCGTGATGGGGATCCGCGAGATCCGTCTGCAGGAATGACGGCGCCCCCCGACCGCCGGGCGCCTCCGGCTTTAACATGAGCGGCGTGGAGCAGGTCCTCCCGGACCCCTCCGGAGGGCGCGGGCGCCGCCGGTCGATTCTGATCGCCGGCGGTGCGGTTCTCCTCGTCTCGCTGGAGCTCGCGGCCTACACGCTCGATGGAACCGCTGCCGTGATCGCGAGCCGGATCTGGGCGCTCCACGGGCTGCTCTTTCTCGGAGCGAGCCTCGGCGTTGTCGTCACCCTGATCCGCGGCGTGATTCGCCGGGGCACGGCGCTGCCGCTGCTGGCCCTGGCCTTCATGGCCGGGCTGATCTTCTGGCCGATCTCTTCGAGCGAGAGAGTCGCCATCAACGGCGACGCGACGCAGCAGGTCGCGGCCGGCTTGGCCAACCTGGCCCGGCCCAACCTCGGTTACGAGGAGGCCGCGTTTCTCGGGTATCCCGCCCGCCAGTACTTGCCGCTCGCGGTCCCGCCGCGGCTCGCGGGGCGCACCGTGACGGCGCTAAGGCTGGGCGCGGCGATCCTCGTCCTGCTCGGGCTGGCCGTGTTCGCCGCGGGCGTTCGAGCACCGGACGATACCGAGAGCTCCGCCCACACGGCCGGACTCGCCCTCCTGGCGCTTTTCACGTTCCCCTACGTCGCCGTCCAGCTCCCTTTCTACGACCAGACCATTCTTCCGTTCGCCTTCGTCTGCCACGCCGTCGGATGGCTGGCCCTGGCGCAGGCGCGGTTCACCATCCCGCGGTTCCTGGCGGCCCTCTGGGCGATCGCGATGCTCGGCACCGGCTACACGCCGGGCCTCGCTCCCTGGCTGCTGTTTCTGCTGCTGCTGTCGATCCTCGCCGCCCGGCGCTGGAAGGAGCACCGGGCCGAGGCGATCGCCTGGGCTTCCGGCGCGTTCTGGTGCGCCGGGATCGGCGCCTGCTCGTTTCTCGCCCGCATCGATCTCCAGGTCGCGAAGGACGATTCGCCGTTTCTCGCCGACGCCCCTCTTCGCGCGAAGAAGACGCTCGGCATCCTGTTGTTCGGCGATCCCGTGGCCTTCCTGAGCCCTCTGCTGATGCTGCCGATCCTGCTCTGGTTTTTCTTTGCCCTGATCGGCCGCGGCGGGATCGTGGACTTCCTCGTCGCCGCCTGGGCCGTCGGCGTGATCTTCGTCGCGACCCAGCTGCGCGGGTACACCGTTCCCTCCGTGGAGTTCGCGCTGCACCGGGCCATCGTCGTGGTTCCTCTCCTGGTCGCCGGCCTCGCGGCGCGCGCGCGCGGCCTGCTCGGGGACGCCGCGTGGAAAAGGGGCTGGGTCTGGCCGGCGGCCGTCTTGCTGGCCGGGTACTCCGCGTTGATTTTCTCGCAGCAGTGGAAGACGACGATCGGTTTCAGTGCCCGCGAGCCATTCGTGGCCGATGTTCAGCGTGAGCGCGCCGCCCGCGGCTGGAGACCCGATCAGCGTTTCACCCTGGGCCTGCTGATGGAATCGAACGATCTCGACAACGCCGAGAACTTGACGGGGTACTTCTTTCCGACGGCGAGGGTCGTGCGCACCGAATCGGCTCTCGAGAGCGCGATCCGCGAGACGCGCGAGTACATCGTCTACGCCGACCGCTCGAGAGGACTCCCCGAGACGGTGAAGGGAATCGACGAGTCTCGCGTGGAGATCGAACTTCGCGGTCCGGGCTGGAGCTACCCGATGGTGCGGGCCTCCGGATCGGCCACCGAGGCGTGGCTGGGCTCACGGGGAGCCCTGCCGCCCCTCGACGAGTCGAGCATTCCGCTGGGAGGGCGAACCGTGCGCGTGCGCTACTCGCCCGCCGACATGGGGCAGATCCAGGATGTCTTCGACGGAGACTGGCTGACGCTGCTACGAACGCGGGCCTCGACGACCGCGATCGTCGACGTGCTGTTCGATGGGCCGCGGACGCTCAAGGGCGTCTCGGTCTGGACGGCGTCGATGAACGTGGGACTTCGGGTCCTCCTGTACAGGCAAGTGGAGTCGGACACCGAGAAGCCCTCCTCCTACGAGCGGATCTGGCCGGAGGCTCCGCCGGACCCGGACGTCGCGCTGCTCTTCCCCGCGCCCGAGCGGGAGGTCCGCCGCGTTCGCGTGGAGATCGCGAACCTCCAGGGCGGCGACGGCCACATCCACATCCGCGAGGTGCGGCTGCTGGAGTAGGAGATCGCGTTGGGATCTAGACGGGCGGGACCAGACGGAGCAACCCGCGATCCCGACCCGAGGGGGACGAGGACGGCGAGTCCAGGTCGGGCTCCGGTGCGGCCGTTCCCAGGGCCTCTCGAAGCAGGCGTGCCGCGGCTCGCGAGGCGGCCGGCAGGCCCTGGGCTTGCGCCTCCTCCAGAAGCCGCTCGAAGGTCTCGCGATCCAAAGTCACGACGACCCCAATCGCGTCGGTTCGGCTGGCACGCATCCTGGCTCCCTTCGGCCCCTTCTGGGGCCCGGAGACAGGTTGCGCTACCCCCTGGGTCAGATGCTGTCCGACCCTTCGGGCGAGCCCAGGGCCCGGGCCGGCGTCCCGCCGGACGTACCATTGGAGCGATGGACGCCGTCCAATCGGCCCTTTGCGGCGCCGCGGCGGAGGGGCTCCTGCCCCCGGGCGGCGCGATTCTGCTGGCCGTCTCCGGGGGGGCGGACTCCACGGCCCTGCTGCACGCCGCCCGGGAGCTCTCGCCCCGTTACGGCTGGGAGCTGTCGGTGGGACACGTCCATCACGGATGGCGAGGGCGGGAGGCCGACCGCGACGAGGAGTTCGTCGCGGAAACGGCCCGAAGGCTGTCGGTGCCGTTCCGGCGCCGCCGCGGCAGCGTGCCCGAGACCGCCCGAAGCCTCGGTCTCTCCCCCGAGGCCGCCGCGCGATTCCTTCGCTACGAGGCCCTGGCGGAAATGGCCCACGAGGCGCGGGCGTCGCGGATCGCCACCGCCCACCAGCACGACGACGTCCTCGAGTCGCTCTGGCTCGCACGGCAGCGCCGCGGCGGCCTGCGCCAGCGGGCCGGACCGAGGAGGGAGCGGGAGGACGGCGTCGTGCGGCCGCTGCTGTCCGTGACGCGGCCGGAGATCCTCCGGTTCCTCGGGGAGCGCGATCTCGTCTTCCGCCGGGACGCGACCAACGGCGACTCCCGACGCTCCCGCACGGCCGCCCGCCGGGCCATCGCCGCCCTTCGCCGGACCCCCGATGGGCGGAGAACCCTCGACGAGCTTTCCCGGCAGGCGGAGGCCCTCGGCGCCGAGCGGGACTCCCTCGAGCGCCGGCTGACCGAGGAGATCCTTCCGCGGACCCGGCGCGCCGGAGCGGGTGTGCTCGCCGACGCCGCCGCCCTCGCGGCCTCTCCTCCCGAGCTGGTCCGCCTGGCGCTCGACCGCCTCGCCGCCGGGTTCGCCCGACCCGGAAAGGCCCCCTTTACCGGCCCCGAGCGCGAGCAGATCCTCTCGCGGCTCCAGTCGGGAGGGGACTTCCGCTTCGAGGCGGGCCGGCGCATCACGATCGAGCGGCGCCGCGGCAACCTGCTGCTCGCGCCCCGCGAAGCGCCGCCGAGGGTGTACGATTTTCGAGGGTGAGGCTCGTAACACGCTGGGACGCCGACCAGATCGCGGAACGCGTCCTCCAGGTCGCCAGCGCCCTCGACCGATCGCCGGAGCGCGAGGGTCTGGTGGTGGTGTCCGTCCTGAAAGGCGCCTCCTTCTTTCTCGCGGATCTGGCCCGGCGCTTCAGCGCGCCGGCCTCCTGTGAGTTCATCTCCGTGCGCCGCGGCGGCAACGAGATCCTGCAGATCGACTTCTCGACGCCCTTCACCGTGCAGGGACGGCCGGTGCTCCTGCTCAAGGACGTCGTCCACTCCGGAGTCATCGAAACCTACCTGGGAGAGAAGCTTCGCGAGGCCGGGGCCTCCTCCGTTCGCGTGGCCGCGGTGATCGACAAGCCGCAGGACCGGCGCACGCCGGTGGCCGTCGAACATGCCCTG
>DATBIJ010000272.1:0-11814 GCA_036557025.1 Thermoanaerobaculia bacterium
GTCCGTTCCGGCTCTGATCTTGCAGACGGTTTCTGTTCGATCGTCTTGGAAAGGAGCCCTTCGTGAGCAGGGAGAGCCATCAGGCATTTCTGATCCTGAAATTCGGCTTCACCGTAGCGCCGATCGTGGCTGGCCTGGACAAGTTCCTGGGCCTGCTGACGGATTGGGACAAGTACCTGGCGCCGGGTATCTCGAGCACCCTGGGGATCGCGCCGCACACCTTCATGATGGTCGTGGGCGTGATCGAGATCGTGGCGGGTCTGGTGGTCGCGTTTCGCCCCCGCTTCGGAGGCTACCTGGTGTCCGCGTGGCTCGTGGGCATCATGGCCGTGCTGGTCATGACGGGCGGCTACCTGGACGTCGTGCTGCGCGATCTGGGGCTGTGCCTGGGCGCGCTGTCGCTGGCGAAGCTGGCCGAGGCTGAAGAGCGGGTGAACGTCGGCGTTCCCGCCCGCGCGGAGACATAGGATCGGTACTATGCCGACCGAAGCCGCCGCGCGGCCGCGCGCAACCTGCGAGCTCTCGGACGAAGAGGTCGTCCGGAGGGTCGTCGAGGGAGACCCCGCCCTGTTCGAAGTCCTCATGCGCCGGCACAATGCGCGCGTGTACCGCGTGGCGCGCTCGGTCCTGCTCGACGACATCCGCGCGGAGGACCTCGCGCAGGAAGTGTGGGTGCGCGTCTACGAGCGCCTGCATCAGTTCGCGGGGGAGGCGCGTTTCTCGACCTGGCTGGCGAAGATCGCGCTGCACGAGGCCTGGGCGCGCGCGCGCAAGGCGCGGCGGCTGCAACCGATCACGGAGGAGATGGTGGAGGCCTCGGACGTGTTCCTGAGCGCCGCGGCCGATCCGGAATCTGTGACGCTGGGCACCGAGATGCGCCGGTTCCTCGAATCGGCGGTGGAGGCCCTGCCCGAACCGTACCGGATCGTGCTCGTGCTGCGCGACGTCGAAGAGCTCTCGACGGCCGAAACGGCGGATGCTCTCCAGCTGACCGAAAACGCCGTGAAGATCCGTCTCCACCGTGCGCGCGCCATGATGCGCCGGGACCTGAGCGATCGGGTGGGTGGCGGGATTCGCTCCGCCTTCCCGTTCCTGGGGGAGCGCTGTGACCGGATCGTGGGCGCCGTGATGGCACGTATCGGGGGTTTCGCGCAGCCGGTCGCCTGAGCGACGGTTCTCAGCAGCCGCTCTTCTTCGCCTCGGCGACCACCTTGAGCGCCGCCTCGTAAGCCGCGCGCCCGGGTCGGAGCCGGCCGGGGATGTGGCGGTCGGACCACTGGCTGAGCGCCATCAAGACGGGCAACAGGTCCGCGCCGCAGCCGGTCAGCCGGTATTCGTAGCGGACCGGCCGCTTCTGGTACGGGACCCGGCGGACGACGCCGATTCTCTCGAGCCGAGCGAGCCGCTCCGCGAGGATGTTCGTCGGAATCCCTTCGGCGCTCTTCAGGAAGTCGCCGAAGCGTCGGGCTCCGGCGAACAGGATGTCGCGGACCACGAGGAGCGTCCAACGGTCTCCCAGGAGATCCAGGGCGCTGGATATGGGGCAGTTGGAGCGGTGTGCGGAGTGGGCGGCGGGCTTCGCAGATCGCGGCACGACAAGAGCTTAACAAGTCACTTGCGAATTGCAAGTCGAGGGTGCTATGGTCCTGCCGCAAGTGACTTGTCAATTGCAAGTCACTAGATCATGGAGGTCCTCAATGACGACGCAGGCCCAACCGACGATCGAAGCGACGCAGATGCTCGCCGAGCTGGACGCGGAGGCGTCGGCCACGCGCCGTGTGCTCGAACGGGTTCCGGCCGACCGGCTGACATGGAAGCCGCACCCGAAGTCCCTGACGCTCGGGCAGCTCGCGCGGCACGTCGCCCGCATCCCCGGGGATCTCGCCCACATCGCGCGGGACGACTCCTTCGACAACGCCACCCCGCGGAACGTCCATGCCCAGCCCGAGAGCGCCGCGGAGCTCATGCCGGCGCTGGAGGCTTCGCTGACCGCGGCCCGCGCGTTCCTCGAGGAGCTCACCGAGGCGAAAGCCGCCGCTCCGTGGCGCATGATGGACGGGCCGCGCGAGATCTTCGCGATACCTCGAAGGGCGTTCGTCCGCAGCGTTCTCCTGAATCACTGGTACCACCACCGGGCCCAGCTGATGGTGTATCTGCGCCTGCTGGATGTTCCGGTGCCCGCGGTCTACGGGGGCAGCGCCGACGAGAAGGCGTTCGGGTAGGCTCGAGTCGAGTCCGCGTCCGAATGCCGCCAGCGCCGGCGGCCGCGCCGTGAGAGAGTCGGCGTCATGGACGTGCTCGACTCCGCCGCCTGCTTCCGGGCGCTCCAGACGCGGGACCCCCGCTTCGACGGCGTGCTGTTCGTCGGCGTCGTCTCGACGGGCGTTTACTGCCGCCCGGTCTGTCCCGCCCGGACGCCGAAGCCGGAGAACTGCCGCTTCTTTCCTTCGGCCGCGGCCGCGCAGGAGGCGGGATTCCGGCCCTGCCTGCGCTGCCGCCCCGAGACCGCCCCCGACATGGCCTCCTGGCGAGGCACCTCGAACACCGTGTCGCGCGCGCTCGCGCTGATCGCCGACGGCGGGCTGGACGGCGGCGAGGCGGGTGTGGACGCGCTCGCCGAGCGGCTCGGAATCGGGGGACGCCAGCTTCGCCGGCTCTTCCAGAAGCATCTGGGCGCTTCGCCGATCGCGGTGGCGCAGACGCGGCGCGTGCTCTTCGCCAAGCAGCTGATCCACGAGACGCGGATGCCGATGACGCAGGTCGCGCTGGCCGCGGGATTCCGCAGCGTGCGCCGTTTCAACGAGACCTTCCGGCAGATGTTCGGACGTCCGCCGAGCGCCCTGCGCCGGAAGACCCGCGCCTCCTCCCGCGCCGACGTCGGCGTCACCTTGTTTCTTCGCTACCGTCCGCCCTACGACTGGCCCGCCATGCTCGACTATCTCTCGGCGCGCGCGATCGCGGGCGTCGAAGAGGTCCGAGACGGCGTCTACCGCCGGACCGTCACGCACGAGGGCCGGCTGGGAACCGTCGAGGTCCGGCACGAGCCGGCCCGCAACGCCCTCGCCGCGACGATCGAGTTCCCGGGAGTCGAGGCCCTGCCCGCGATCGTCGCGCGCGTCCGCAGGGTCTTCGACGTCGGCGCCGACATCGAGACCATCGACGCGCATCTCTCGCGCGACCCGCTGCTCGCGCCGCTCGTCGCGCGGCGGCCGGGCCTGCGCGCGCCGGGGGGCTGGGACGGCTTCGAGCTGGCCGTGCGCGCCGTGCTCGGTCAGCAGGTCACGCTTGCGGCGGCGCGCAGGCTCGCGTCGCGGCTGGTCGAAGTCTGCGGCGAGGAGCTGCCGGGGGCAGGCGAGCGCGGGGAGATCCTTACAAGGACCTTCCCGACGCCCGAGCGGGTCCGTGCCGCGGCGGTCGCGAAGCTCGGAATGCCCGCGTCACGGCGCGCGTCGCTGCTCGCGCTCGCGCGCGCGTCGCGCGAGGACGCGGACCTCTTCCGCCCCTTCGGGACCGTGGAGGAGGCGATCGAGCGCCTGCGCGCGATCCGCGGGGTGGGGGAGTGGACCGCGCAGTACATCGCCCTGCGCGCCCTTCGCGAGCCCGACGCCTTCCCGGCGAGCGATCTGGGGCTCCTGCGCGGCGCGGCGCTGGGCGCCGAGCGGCCCAGGCCGGCACAGCTCCTGAAGCGCGCCGAGCCGTGGCGGCCCTGGAGGGCCTACGCGGCGCAGCATCTCTGGGTCGCGGATGCGTCGCGTGCCTGAGAACGCGACGCTCTTCCTCGACCGCCTCGAGACGCCCATCGGCGTGCTGAGCGTCGTCGCCGACGCGTCCGGTCGGCTTCGGGCAACGGAGTGGGTCGAGGACGAGGCGGGCCTGCACCGCGGCCTGAGGCGCCAGTTCGGCGCGGGAGGCTACGGGCTCGAGCCGCGGGACAAGAGCGGGCCCTTCGGGCTGACCGCGTCGATCGCGCGCTACTTCGCGGGAGACCTCGCGGCGCTCGACGAGATCCCGGTCGAGACGGGAGGGACGCCGTTCCAGCGCGAGGTCTGGTCGGCGCTGCGCGGAATCCCGTGTGGGTCGACCTCGACCTACTCGGAGCTCGCGCGCGCAATCGGCCGGCCCGCCGCGGTGCGCGCGGTCGGCATGGCCAACGGCGCGAACCCCGTGCCGGTCGTGGTGCCTTGCCACCGCGTCGTCGGAGCCGACGGAACGCTGACGGGCTACGGCGGCGGTCTCGACCGCAAACGCTGGCTTCTTTCTCACGAGGCGGCGGCCAAGCCGCTGCCGCTGCTGTCGTATCGTTCCTGACTGCCCACCGACCCCGCGGAGGAGCCCGTGACCACACCCGATGCGGCCGGCGTCTTTCGACGTCTCCACCAAGGCGAGCTGCTCCTGCTTCCCAACGCCTGGGACGCCGGCACCGCGCGTCTGACCGAGAGCCTCGGCGCGAAGGCGATCGCCACCACCAGCGCCGGTGTTGCCTGGGCGCACGGCTATCCGGACGGCAACGCGCTGCCGCCGAGACTGCTCGCGGCCACGGTCGGCGAGATCGTGCGGATCGTCCGCGTGCCGGTGACCGCGGATATGGAAGGCGGCTACTCGGACGATCTCGCGGCTGTGGAAACGGCGGTCGCGCTGGTCGTGGAAGCCGGAGCGGTCGGTATCAACCTGGAAGACGCGACGAAGCCGCCGGATCTGCTCTGCCGCAAGATCGAGGCGGCGAAGCGCGCCGCGAACGGGGCGGGAGTCGATCTGTTCGTCAACGCGCGCGCCGACGTCTACCTGCGCGGGCTCGTGCCTCCGGAGCGGCGGGTCGAGGAGACGCTGCGGCGCGCGGAGCTGTACCGCGCGGCCGGCGCCGACGGACTCTTCGCCCCCAACCTGAGCCATCCCGACGAGATCCGGGCGGTCTCGGCGGGCGCCGGTCTGCCGTTGAACGTGATTCCGGCGCGCGGGCTGCCCCCGATCGGGGAGCTGCGCGGCCTGGGCGTGGCGCGGTTGAGCGCGGGCGCGGACATCGCGGAGTCCGTGTTCGGTTTCGTCTCGGGGCTGGCGCGTGGCTTCCTCGCCGCGCGCGCCTACCCGATCACGGATTCCGCGATGCCGTACAAGGAGATCAACGCGCTGTTTCCGCCCTAGACTCTAGTGGTCGACGAGGCTCAGGATGTTTCCGTCGGGGTCCTTGAACCAGGCGACCTTCATCCCGCCGCCCAGATGGACGTCCCCTTGCCGGGTCATTCCCGGCATGTCGTAGTGCTCGAAAGAAATGCCCTTCGCCTTCAGTGTCTCGACCGCCCTCTCGACGTCGTCCACGACGAGCGTCGCAGCGGTTGCCTTGTTCGTCCCCGCGAATTGCGAGCGGTAGACGAGGACGCCCGAGTTCCCGCCGCGATACGAGACGGCCTCGTCTCCCTCGGAGCGTCCTCTCTTGAGTCCGAGCTTCTCTTCGTAGAAGCGGCTCGCCTTCGACAGGTCCTTGACCGGCAACGTCGCGACACTCTCTTTCAATCCCAACATTCGAGCCTCCTTTCCTGAGGGGCTTGCGCCCTGCGAAATTCGAAGCACGCTCGGTGCCGGATCGGTGTTTGCACCGGGCCGCGCGGTCTGAAATGCTTGCCAGGGATCGGGGGTTCTCCATGCACATGCGTACCTCGAAGACCCTGATCGGATGCCTCGGCGTATCGACGATTCTGGTCTGCTCCGGCGCGGGGCTCGCGCAGTCCGCGCCGCCGCAGTCCGTGGCACCGCCGGCCGGGACGCCGATCGCGGTCGCGCCCGCGGCCGACTCCATGTCCGCGCTGACGAAGGAAATCCGCGCCGTGAACGCCGAGATCCAGGAGCTCGTTCGTCAGATCTCGCAGCTGCAGTTCGCCAGGCCCGCGCCTCTCGCGAAGGATGCCTCCGAAGACGCCAAGAAGCAGTACGCGCAGGCCATGGCGGCCTGGGAGAAACAGAAGGACATTCTCGAAAAGCGCATCGAGCAGCTACGAGCCCGCGTGGAGGAGCTGCAGGCGCGTCTCAAGAGGCTCGAAGCGCAATTGCCGTCCGCTCAGAGCTCGGATCGGGAGAAGAACGAGAAGGCGCTCGACGACGCCAAGAAGCGGCTCGAGCAGGCGCACACGACGCTCTCCTCCTCCGCGAACGCGATCCCGCCGCCCTCCTCCGGAAAGCCCGCGGCCCGTCCCGGCACGTCGATCGTCACGCCGAAGCCCGGGCCCTAGCTCGCGCGGTCGGGTCCGGTGCGCCCGACGATCTTCAGAGCATCATGCTCTTGCTGTGCAGGCCGGTCGCTCCGGAAGGATGCGGCGGAGACTGGCCGGGGATCTGAGGGTCTCCGCTTCCATCGACGCAGCGCACCGCGAAGGTGTGTGAGCCGGGCCGGAACGGCCAGTCGTAGCGCCAAAGGACCCAGGTCAGCGGGGAGAGCGGATCGCGCAAACGCGCCTCCTCCCACGGACCGTCGTCGACGCGAACCTCGACCCGCGAGATGCCGCGGGCGCCGGCGTGCGCGATGCCGCCGATCGGGATGCGCGTCTCCTTGTTCGCTTCGGAGAGCATCATGTCGACCGACACCGTATCGATGACCGACCCGGCTCGCATCTGCGCGACCTTGTCCCAGCCTCGGCGGACCCAGTAGCCCGGTTCCCACTTGTCGAGCGCCTCGATGGATTGGATCCACTTCGGCTGCTTCATGCCATAGAGATCCGGAATGTAGATGCGCAGCGGGAAGCCGTGCTTGGCCGTCAGCGGCACGCCGTCCCAGTCATAGGCCAGCAGGACGCGCGGATCGCTGCGGATCTTCTCGAGCGCCACGATCTCGTCGAACTTGTCCGCCGACCGCAGCCGAAGGTGGGTCGCTTCGGGCTTCAGCCCCAGGCGCGGCAGCAGCTGCTGGAAGCTCACGCCGGACCACCGCGTCGTACCGATCAGGCTCCCCGCGAGCGGGTTGGAGATGCAGGCGAGGGTCACGAACTGGTGCGTCGCCTCGAAGGAGCGGATCTCCTCGAGCGTGAGCTCCAGCGGGCTCGCGACCAGGCCGCCGATCTTCAGCCGCCAGGTGTCGGGGTCGATGACGGGAGGCGTCGTGCTGATGTCGATCCGGTAGTGGTTCTCGAGCGGTGTCAGCTCCGGGCGCGTTCCGGGCGCGGGCTGGAGGGTCGCGCCGGCGTTCGGGAGAGGGTTGTCGGCCGACCAGCGGCGGCCCGCGACGACGTCGGTCTCGCGCCGGCTGGCGCGTCTCGCGAGATTGCCGACCACCGCGCCGAGGACCGTGATGGTCGCCGTGGCGCCGCCGAAGCGAATCAGGAAGCGGCGCCGGTCCAGGCGCTCCGCCACCGGCGGTGCCGCCTCGCCCCGCGGTGGGGGCGAACCGATTGCCGCGGGCGCGAGCCGGCGATGGATGAGCGCCAGTGAGATTCCCCACACCAGGAACGCGGCGATCGTCCAGACGTGGGACAGGGTCCGGGAACCGGGAGCCTCGCTCAGGGATCGCGCCAGCAGCACGACGCAGATCCCGACGGCGAGGCCGAGAACCCCTCCTGCGGCGACCTCGCGCCGTTTCCCGCCGCGGAGGTATCGAAAGAACGACCCTCCCGCCAGGGCTCCGGCCGCGAGAAACATCAGGATCGCCATGATCTGCTCCGCGGCCTTTGCCGCGGACGCGGTGTCCGCGATCCCGAGAACGCGAATGACCTTCACCATCGAGTCGATGCCGAAGGTAATGACCGGGCCGGGCAGGACCCGCGCGACGAAGTCGAAGATCTGGAAGGGAACGAACGCCAGTCCGGCGAGCTTCCACGCGGCATAGAAGATGCCGGCGAGCGAGGCGGCGGTCAGCGCACCCACGAGAGCCCCGATCCGGAAGCCGGGCCTCTTCATCACACCTCCCGAACGTCGGGGGGATTCTGACACCGCTGCGTGAAGGGAAGGGAACCCCTCCCCCTGCGTCGGGGAGAGAGGAGCCCGCCCGCGCGCAGGAGGAGGAGGATCGGAGGATGTCAGGCGGTCGCGGCCGCTGTTCCTGCGCCCGCGCCGAGCGCGGTCAACGCCTGCCGCACCGCTCCCAGGTGATAGGCGGCGTGGGCAATCGCCCCGAGGACGGCGCCGATGTCCGGCCCGCCGTTCTCGACGGAGACCTCGACGGTCGCGACGAGTGTGTCGAAGCGCCGCCGAAGCTCGCGCTGGAGCGCCTGCCAGGAAGGCTCGTCGACGGATCGAATGAGCCAGCTCTCGCTCCAGTCGCGCGGCGATTTGTCCCCGCGCAGAGATGCTTCCGAGACCTCCAGGCCGAAAGCCACGTGGTGGACGTGGCCGGCGATCGTGGCGCCGCCCGGCCGCGTCGGGCGCGAGGCGTCCGCGGCGCTCAGGGCCGCGATCGCGGGCAGGTAGCCGGCGGTCGGATCGCCGTCGAGGTAATTGGTCGAGGATCCCTTCGGACCCTCGAAGGTCTCCCGGAGCAGGTCGATGGCGGCTGCGGCGATTCCGGACGCGGGGACATCGGGCATGACGAGCCTCCTGTCCGGCTCGAACACCCCGACCGCCAGAAAGGTTGCGCGCGGCGCCCCCGACTCGGGCGTAGAGTCGGTACTCGACCCGAGAGGAGGCCCTTCTCCACTCCGTCCAGGAGGTCACAATGCGAACCCTTCGAGGGAATCCCTGGCTCCCGATCTCGGCGAGTGTGCTGTTTCTGGGCTCTTTGGCCGCGTCCGGCGAGGCGTCGAAAAGAGTCCCGGTGACCGACCCGGCCGTCCTGGCGTCGATGGGCTTTTCGCCAGACGCCCGGAACGTGTACCAGCTCCTCGGACCTCCGGCGAAGCCCCTCGAGGTCGAGCGGGGTCCCGGGGCGAAGTACTTCGGTGGGACCTCTTCCGGCTTCAGCGGGAAGTTGGGCCAGTCGTTCCAAGGGAGGTTCTCGAGCTTCGCCTATGGCAACATGACCGGGCTGGGCGACATCTACAACACGAACCCCGGAACGGAAAACTTCGCCGACGTCGAAGTCGACGTCCCCAGCGGCGCCGAGATCGAGTTTGTCCGCGCCTGGGTCAATGACACCAACGCCGTGCACAACATCACGGTTTTCTTCCTCGAGGTTTGTCAGCCCATGTTCGACGAGGGGGATTACGTCCTCACGACACTGGCCACGATGACCTCGAACGGTTCGGGAGGCGACCAGAGCCTGGTCTCGAGCACCTCCCTGGATTCGGCGAACTCCAACTCCTGCGTCTACAAGTTCCGGGTTCGCTTCGGCAATAATGCCAACATCGGCCCCGGCGACTCCTCCCTGGTCATTCAGAAGGTGCGGGCTCAGTGGCGGCGGACCGTCAGCCCGGCCCCCTTGGTCGCGACATTCCCCGTCGACGTTCCCACGACCCATCCGTTCTTCCGGTTCGTCGAGGCGCTGGCATCGTCCGGAATCACGGCCGGGACCGGCCCCGGGACCTTCGGTCCGGATGATCCGGTGACCCGAGGCCAGATGGCCGTGTTCCTGGCGGTCGCGCTCGGCCTCGATCACGGCTTCTAGATCGCGTCGCCCGGAGTCATAGAATCGCGCTCGAAGCGCGAGGTGATTCCATGTCCCGTTTTCGGCTGGTTCTCCTGTTGGGGATCTGGTTCGGGCGGGGGATCGGTTTCGCGGCGGAGGCGGCCGCTTCGGAGGCCGCGGATCTCTTCATCACCGAGCGCGCCGGCTCGGGCGTCCGGTGTCGCATGGGAGGCGTCGAGCACGCCGCGCTGGCGGCGCCCGTGCCCGAGGCCGTGCTTCGCTCGACCGCCGCACCCTCCGCGTCGGCGCGGCAGCGGTCCGCCGTCGGGCTGAACCTCCTGCTGCGCGGCACGCCCCAGCTCGAGGGATTCCCGGCGGCCCGCGCGGCGTTCGAGCGCGCGGCGGAGCGGTGGGAGCGGATCATCAACACACCGATCACGGTGGTGATCGACGTGGATTTCGGCCCGACGCGCTTCGGAACGCCGTTCCCGAACGCCGACACGATCGGCGCCACGAACACCGACCTGCGTACCTTTCCGTACCCCGGCGTGAGAACCGCGCTGATCGCCTCGCTGCCGGGCAGCGTCATCTACAACGCGCTGCCGGTGGGGAGCGTGCCGACCGACATCGGCCCGGTGACGGACGTCGTCGCGCCCTCGACAACCTTCCGCGTGCTGGGCCTTCTCCCTCCGGACGCTCCGGACAGCGGGCCCGCCCCCTCGATCGGCTTCAATTCGGCGTTCTCCTTCGATTTCGACCCGTCCGACGGAATCGACGCCGGAACAACGGACTTCGACGCGGCCGCGGTCCACGAGTTCGGCCACGTGCTCGGATTCAACTCCCGCGTGGGCCAGCAGGAGGTCGCGCCGGGATCTCCGACGTCGGTCTCCGTGTGGGACCTGTTCCGCTTCCGGCCCGGCGTGACGATCTCGACCTTCGGGACGGAGCTGCGGGTCCAGATCCCCGGCGGCGAGCAGCTCTTCTTCGAGGGCACCGGGACCCTGCCGCTTTCGACCGCGGCCCCCAACGGCGCCGGTGGGGACGGGCGAAGCGCCAGCCACTGGAAGGACGACGCGCTCTCGCTCTTCTACATCGGCATCATGGACCCCACGCTCCTCGAGGAGGAACGCAAGGCCGTCTCGTACTTCGACCTGGTCGCGCTCTTCTGGATGGGCTACGCCATCGGACCGGCGGCGCTGCCGCCGACGGTCTTCTCGCTCGAGCCCGCGACGGCGCAGTCCTCGACGGCGCCCCTCACCGTCAGCGTCTTCGGCGCCGACTTCACCTTCGGCGCCAACGCGCTGTGGCGGGGCGCGCTGCGCGAGGTCCAGGTCGTTTCGTCGGGGGAAGTGCGCGTTCAGCTCCTCGCCGGGGACCTGCGCGATGTGGGAGTCGCCAGCATCGAGATCCTGAACCCGGGGTCGATCCCGTCGCAGACGCTCTACTTCACGGTCACGCCGGGTCCCGGCGGAGGTCCCTGCGAACGCGGCGCGGAATGCGATCCGCGCCGCCCGCGGCTGTTGGGGCCTCGAAGCTAGTACGGGTGGGACGCCCCGAAAACGGGGCGAAGGAGGAACGGCATGGGGAAGATCAACCTCGGTCGCGTCATCCTCGGAGGAATCGTCGCGGGGATCATCATCAACATCTCCCAGTTCGTGCTGCACAACATGGTCATCAAGGACGCCGAGATGGAAGCCATGAAGAGGCTCAATCTCCCGATGCCGGAATCCAGCAGAGAGATCGCGGTCTGGGTCATCTGGGCATTCGCCTGGGGCATCGCCGCCGTCTGGCTCTACGCCGCGATCCGTCCGCGCTTCGGTCCGGGGCCCGGCACGGCGGTGAAGGCCGGGCTGGCCGCCTGGTTCTTTTCCTGCCTGCTCGCCACGGTGGCAATGCTCAACATGGGCGTGTTCCCGTTCATGGCCGTGGGGTTTCTGTGGGAGCTCGCGCACAGCCTGATCGCGACGGTGGCCGGCGCCGCGCTATACCGCGAGTAGCGTCCCATCTTCCCGTTGGCTCCCGCCCTCTCCGCTCGTCGGGGAGAGAGCGGGGGTACCCGTGGCGTCCGAGCTTGCTTCGCCGGGGGAGGTGTCCGTGGTCCTGACCGTCAACGGCAAGCGGTATTCGCAGGATGTTCCCGCGGAGGAGAATCTGCTGTCGGTCCTCCGCGACCGTCTCGGGCTGACCGGCACCAAGTACGGCTGCGGGGAGGGGCAGTGCGGCGCGTGCACGGTGCTGATCGATGACCGCGCCGTGCGCTCCTGCCAGGTGACCGCGCGCGAAGCCTCCGGCAAGCGCGTCACGACGATCGAGGGCCTCGCCTCGGGCGCGCG
>DATBIJ010000273.1:0-22969 GCA_036557025.1 Thermoanaerobaculia bacterium
GGCGCGGAACCGGCGAGTCGCGGCGCGATTCCCCGACCCAGCACAAGGAAATGCTCTACCTGGCGCGCCGGCTCGAGGGCTCTCGTGTCCTGCGTGCCGCGATCTCGGCCGCGACCCTGCGGGAGATCGAGAGCAACTATCTCTGGTCGAGTCGTCTCGCGATCCTCGCCGCGTGCCTGCTTCTCTTCGTCGTGGGCGCCGCGGCCTCTCGCCGCTTCTCCCGCCCCATCGGGGAGCTGACCCGCGCCGCGTCGGCGATCGCCCACGGCGAGTTCCACCGGAGCCTGCCCACCGCGGGCGGCGAAGAGCTCCAGGTCCTGGGCGGCGCGCTCCAGGACATGAAGGATGTGCTCGCCCGGGCGTTCGACCGCGCCGAATCGGAGCGCCGCCTGAGCGCCACGGTCTTCGAGAGCCTGCCGGACGGACTCGTGGTCGTCGACGCGAAGCTCCACGTCGTCGAGGCCAACGAGCGCTTCGCGCGCCTGATCGGCATCCCCGCCCCCGCCGGAAGGGCGCTCTGGGACCTGCTGCGCCACCGCCCGCTGCTCGAGTGCTTCGAGGCGACGGTCGAGAGCGGTGAGGTGACCTCCCGCGTCGTGCGGCTGGCGGACGACGTGATCTGGGAGGTGCTGGTCGTGCCGCTGCCCGAGGGTTCGCGCGCCGCCGCGGTCGGTGTCCTGCGCGACATCACGCGGCTGGAGCGCACGGAATCGATGCGGCGCACTTTCGTCGCCGACGTGTCTCACGAGCTGCGCACTCCGATCGCCTCCATCGCCGCGGCCGCGGAGACTCTCTCCGACGGAGAGACGGAGAAAGAAGAGCAGGCGACGCTCGTCGCGGTGATCCGCCGCCAGGCGGAGCACATGCGCGAGCTGATCGACGATCTGATGGACCTCGCCCAGATCGAGAGCGGGTCCGTGCCGCTCGAGCGCAAGCCCGTCGGCCTGTTGTCGCTGCTGCGGGACGTGGCCGAGGAGCTGGAGCCGGCCGCCCGCGAGAAGGGCGTGGATTTGCGGGTCGCGGGCAGCGAGGCGGCCGTCGCCATCGGCGACCGCCGGCGGCTGGGTCAGGTGGCGCGCAACCTGCTGGACAACGCGATCAAGTTCTCTCCGGCCGGATCGCCCGTCCATCTCGAGGCCCGAGCCCTCGACGGCGGCGCGGCGAGCTTCTCGGTCTCGGACCTCGGGCCGGGAATTCCGCGGGCGGAGCGGGACAAGATCTTCCAGCGCTTCTACCAGGTCGACCGCTCCCGCTCCAAGACGCGCCCCGGAACCGGCCTGGGTCTCGCGATCGTCAAGCACATCGTTCACCTGCACGGAGCGGCCGTCGAAGTCGACGGCGAGGTCGGTCGCGGCAGCACGTTCCGGGTGCTCTTCCCCCGGTCCGGAGGTTAAGAGCGCACGTTAGGCTGGTGTAAAGTCCACGCCGCGTGCTTCGGCTCCTGCCGCGGGACAACCGCTACTTCGATCTCTTCTCCGAGATGGCCGGGCGCATCCACGAGAGCGCCCGAATCCTCGACGGCTTCTTCGTCGGGAAGGCCGCGGCGCCGGCGGTCGCCGACGCCGTCAAGAAGCTCGAGCACGAGTGCGACGAGATCTCGCACGAGGTCCTGCGGGGCATCGACAAGACCTTCATCACCCCGATCGACCGGGAGGACATCCACCAGCTCGCGGTTCGCCTGGACGATGTCATCGACCTGATCGACGGATCGGGCCGGCGCCTGGTGTTGTACCGCGTCGACTCCCCGACGCCGCTCTCGCGCGAGCTCTCGCGCATCGTCGTGGCGATCACCGGAGAGCTCGTCGAGGCCGTCTCGCGGCTCCAGGCCCAGAAGGGCGTGATGGAGCGCTGCATCAGGATCAAGCAGCTCGAGAACGAGGGCGACGTCGTGTACCACGACGCGATCGCGTCGCTCTTCGCCGACCGGCTCGACGCCATCGAAGTGATCAAGTGGAAGGACGTCTACGACAACCTCGAGCGGTCCATCGACGCCTGTGTCGGCGTCGCGCACGTGCTGGAAAGCGTCGTCCTCAAGCACAGCTGACGCGATCGAAGGCGCCTCTCCCCTCGCAAACCCCGTGGCCTACGTCCTCTTCATCGTCGCGGTCGCCCTGCTCTTCGACTTCATCAACGGGATGCACGACTCCGCGAACTCGATCGCGACCGTCGTCTCGACCCGCGTGCTCACGCCGCTCGCGGCCGTCGCCTGGGCGGCGTTCTTCAACTTCATCGCCGCGTTCACGTTCGGGACGGCCGTGGCGAAGACGATCGGCAGCGGGCTCATCGACGTCGCGGTGGTCAACTCCGACGTCGTGCTCGGCGGCCTGGTCGGCGCGATCACCTGGAATGTGGTCACCTGGTACTTCGGCCTGCCCTCCTCCTCGTCGCACGCGCTGATCGGCGGGTACGCGGGCGCCGCGATCGCGCGGGTCGGGCTGTCCGCGATCGTCCCGGGCATGGCCTGGGTGAAGACGCTCGCCTTCATCGTGATCTCGCCGCTTCTCGGGATGCTCGTGGGCTTCGCGCTCATGGTGGCCGTGTCCTGGATCTTCCGGCGGGCCCGCTACGGACAGGTGGACCGCTGGTTCCGCCGGGCACAGCTCGGCTCCGCGGCGGCGTTCTCTCTGTCTCACGGGACCAACGACGCGCAGAAGACCATGGGCATCATCGGCGGTCTTCTCGTGGCCGAGCGCGCGCTCTTTGCCGACCCGTCGTCGGCGTTTCACTGGGCCTACCTCCCGGACCTGCGCGAGGTGCCCTGGTGGATCATCCTCTCGGCCCACTTCGCGATCGCGATGGGGACGTTGACGGGCGGCTGGCGGATCGTTCGGACCATGGGCAGCCGCATCACGAAGCTCAAGCCGGTGTCGGGGTTCTGCGCGGAGACCGGAGCGGCCGCGACCGTCATCGCGGCTTCGGTCTGGGGCATCCCGGTCTCCACGACGCACACGATCACCGGCGCGATCATGGGGGTCGGCGCGACGCAGCGCTTCTCGGCCGTGCGCTGGGGTGTCGCCGGACGGATCGTCTATGCCTGGCTGCTCACGATCCCGATGTCCGCGGCGATCGGCGCCGCGAGCTACGGCCTGCTCGCCGCGATACGCTGAGCGCGCCATGGTCGCGGTCCTCGTCCTGCTGCTCGCCGGCGCCGTGCCGGGCTCTCCCGACCCCGCCGCGTTCGACGCCGTGCTCGCCGCGCGCGCCCGAGAGGGAGGCTTCGACTACCGCGGTGCCACCGGCCAGGACAGGAAGCGGCTCGGGGCGTACATCGCGAACCTGGGCGACGCACGGACGGAGGCGATGCGCGGCGACGAGCGCAAGGCGTTCTTCATCAACGCCTACAACGCCCTCGCGATCCAGACGCTGCTGGAGAATCCCGGCAAGAAGATCCTGGACGTGCCCGGCGCCTTCGATGGCAAGACCTGGCGCGTCGCCGGGCGCGCCCGCACGCTCGACGAGATCGAGAAAGTCGACCTGAAGGCCTTCGGCGACCCGAGGATCCACTTCGCGATCGTCTGCGCGTCGGCCTCCTGTCCGCCGCTGGCGGCGACGGCCTATCGCCCGGAAGGGCTCGACGCGGCGCTGGATCGCCAGGCTCGCGCCTTCGTCAACGACCCGCGCAAGAACCGGCTCGCGGAGCCCGTCGCCCTCTCGAAGATCTTCGAGTGGAACCGCGCGGAGTTCGAGGCGAAGGGGGAGGGCCTGGCGCGGGTGGTCTCGCGCTGGGTCGAGGACCCCGCGGCCCGGGCGCGTCTGGCCTCCCACACGGGACCGATCTCGTTTCTCGAGTACGACTGGTCTCCGAACCAGCCGTAGCAGCCCTCCCGCCGGCGCTATCCTCCCAAAGAGGAAGGCCCCCCGGGTTGGCGGGGGGCCTCGAAGAAGAGGAGAAATTCCGGTGCGTGTGGGGGTTCCTACGGAGCGGGGGGCGCCGGCGTTGGGGGTCTCCCAGCCGTGATTCGCCTCCGGCTCAAGAAGGGGCGCGAGGAGTCGCTTCGGCGGCGCCATCCCTGGCTCTTTTCGGGGGCGATCGCCGACCGGGATGGGGATGGCTCCGACGGCGTCGCCGAAGTGGTCGATGCCTCGGGGGAGGCCCTGGCCCACGGGGCCTGGTCGCCGCGCTCCCAGATCGAGGCCCGCCTCTGGAGCTTCGATCGCCGCCCGCCGGGCGAGGCGCTGTTCCTCGAGAGGTTTCGAGCCGCCAGGGCCCTGCGCGAGCGCACGCTGCCGCCCCAGACCACCGGCTACCGCGCCGTTTCCTCCGAGGGAGACCTCTGCCCGGGCGTCGTGATGGATGTCTACGGGGACACGGCCGTGCTGGAGCTTCTCACCGGCGGCACCGAGGTGTGGGAGAAGGATCTGTCCGCGGCGGCCCGAGAGGTCTTCTCGCCCCGGGAGCTGCTCGTGCGCAAGAGCGCGGCACGGCGCGACCGGGGAGAGGCGGAGCCTCCGTCGGAGAGGGAGGAACCCGGGGATCCGGCGGCGGTGCCGGCGCGGGCCGCGTTCCTCGAGGCGGGCCTGAAGTTCTACGCGGATCTCTCCGCGGGTCAGAAGACCGGCTTCTACCTCGACCAGCGCGAGAACCGCATCCGCCTGCGCCGCCTGGCGCGCGGCGCGCGCGTGCTGAACCTCTTCTCCTACAGCGGGGCTTTCTCGATCGCCGCGCTGGCCTCGGGCGCGGTCCGCGCCGTCGACGTGGATTCCTCCGAAGCCGCGCTCGGGCTCTCGCGGGAGCATCGCCGCGCCAACGGCCTCCCGGAGGCGGAGGAGGACTTCGTCCGCGCCGATGTGTTCGAAGATGTCCGCCGGCGAGCGGCCGCGGGCGAGCGATGGGACGTCGTGATCTGCGACCCGCCGGCGTTCGCGAAGAAACGCTCCGATCTCGAGCGCGCGCCGCGCGCCTACAAGGACGTCAACCGGCTCGCGATGACGCTCGTGGCGCCGGGAGGGTGGCTGTTGACCTGCTCCTGCTCGGGTCACGTCTCCGCCGACCTCTTCCAGAAGATCGTGTTCTCGGCCTCGCTCGAGGCCGGCGCGCGGATGACGATCGCCGCCCGGCAGGGCGCCGGCGAGGACCATCCCGTCTCCCTCGACTGCCCGGAGGGGGAGTACCTGAAGGGCCTGTGGCTGAGGCGAGAGCCGTGAGAACCCGGCGAGCCGTTGCCCTACTCGCGGCGGCGCTGGCGCTCTCGGCGGCCGCTCCGGTGACCGCCCCGTCCGCTCCAAGAGGAGCGGAAGCTCCCCGCGTGCTGGTCTTCACGAAGACCACCGGCTTTCGGCACGACTCGATTCCCGCGGGCATCGCGGCCGTGCGCGCGATAGGCGCTCGCGCGGGCTTCGAGGTCGATGCGACGGAGGACGCGGCGGCCTTCACCGCGTCCTCGCTCGCCGGCTACCGGGCGGTCGTGTTTCTGAACACGACCGGCGACGTGCTCGACGCGGCGCAGGAGCTCGCCCTGCAGGCGTACGTCAAAGGGGGCGGCGGCTTCGTCGGCGTGCATTCCGCCGCCGACACGGAACATGGATGGCCCGGGTACCGCGAGCTGCTGGGTGCCCGGTTCCGCAGCCACCCGGCGATCCAGCCGGGACGAATCCGCGTCGAGTGGCCGCGCCATCCCGCGACGCGCTTGCTGCCGTCGCCGTGGATGCGCACGGACGAGTGGTACAACTTCGACGCGAACCCGCGCGCCTCCGTGGCGGTCCTCCTGACGCTCGAGGAGGCGAGCTACTCCGGCGGCGACATGGGAGCCGACCACCCGATCGCGTGGTGCCGCATCCTCGGCGCCGGGCGCAGCTTCTACACCGGGGGCGGACACACGGCCGAGAGCTACGCGGAGCCGGATTTCGTCAACCACCTCTCCGGCGGGCTGCGTTGGGCGGCTGGGCTCGACGGCGCGCGGCTGGAGCCCCGTCTGGTCCCGCCGAGGTGAGCGGCCGGCTTCGCGTCGCCCTCCTGGGTCCGGCGCCCCCCGACCGCGGGGGGATCGCGCACGAGACGTTCCATCTGGCGCGCGAGCTCTCGCGCCTCGCCGAGGTCGACTACTTCACCTTCTCGCGCCGCTACCCGCGCGTGCTGGATCCCCGGCGCTTCGACGTCTCGGAAGAGCTCCCGAGCTCGGCCGCGGAGCCGCTGCTGGACTGGCGCTCGCCGCGCAACTGGAAGTCCTCGGCGATCGCGATCGCCCGCCGGCGGCCGGACGCGCTGCTGGTGCCGTGGTGGACCTCCTTCTGGGGCCTGCCGCTGCGGGCCCTGCTGCGGCATTTCCGCCGGGCCGCCGCGGGCACCCCGAGAGTCCTGCTGTGCCACAACGTCGTGGACCACGAGGGAGGCGCCCTGCGCGCGTTTCTCGCGACCGGCGCCTTCTCGGCGGCCGACGCGTTCTTCGTTCACACACGCGAGAACGCGCAGTGGCTGACACGGCGATTTCCCGGCCGGCCGGTCGGCAGCGCACCGCTGCCGGTGCTTCCGTTCGCCGCGGCCCCGGGGGATCGCGCTGCGGCGCGCCGGCTCCTCGGGCTCGACCCCGACGGGCCGCTGGTGCTCTTCCTCGGCCTGGTGCGCCCTTACAAGGGGGTCGACGTGCTGCTGGAGGCGGCTCCACGGATCGTCGCGGAGACCGGCGCGAGCGTCGCGGTCGTTGGCGAGGTGTTCCCGGAGGCCGCGGAGCTCGCCCGCCGGCGCGAGGCGAGCCCGGTGCGCGAGAAGATCCTCTGGCGGGACGCCTACGTTCCCGAGTCCGACATGGCGTCGTGGCTCGCCGCCTGCGACCTGCTCGTGCTGCCGTACCGGCGCATCTCCGCCAGTGCCATCGCCGCCCGGGGCATCGCGGCAGCTCGCCCCCTGGTGGCCTCCCGCGTGGGGGGTCTTGCCGAGATCGTCGAGCCGGGAGTCACCGGCGAGCTCTTCGAGCCGGGCGACTCGGCAGGGCTGGCGGCCGCCGTCTCACGGGCGCTGGCGCGGGGACAGAGCGCGTACGCGCCGGGCCTCGCCCGCGCCGCGCAGGAAATGTCGTGGCCGCGCTACGCGGAAAGGATCCTCGAGTTCCTCGCCGGTCTTCGGTGACCCGAGTCCTCAGTCCTCAGTCCTCGGTCTCAGTCCTCAGTCCTCAGTCCTCAGTCCTCAGTCCCCGGTCCTCGGTCCGGCCCCATATACTGCGGCCGATGGATTTCGAGCTGACCGACGAGCAAAAGCTGCTCCAGGCGACGGTTCGCGAGTTCGCGCAGGACGTCGTCCGGCCCAGGGCGTCGGCGATGGATCTCTCGGGAGACTTCCCGAAGGACCTCTTCCACCAGGCGGGGGACCTTGGCCTCGCCGGCGTCTGCGTGCCGTCGGAGTTCGGCGGGTCGGAGATGGACACGGTGTCCTACGCGATCGTGATCGAGGAGATCTCCCGGGTCTGTGCGAACACCGGCGTCATCCTCTCCGTGAACAACTCGCTGGTGTGCGATCCGATCGAGCGCTTCGGCAACGAGGATCAGAAGCGCCGCTTCCTGACGCCGCTCGCCAAGGGGGAGAAGCTCGGCTGTTTCGCGCTGACCGAGCCCAACGCGGGCTCCGACGCCGCCAACCAGCAGACCCGCGCCGTTGCGAAGGACGGGCACTGGGTCCTGAACGGCCAGAAGGTCTTCATCACCTGCGGCCAGGCCGCCGACATCGCGCTGGTCTTCGCGATGACGGATCCGGAGAAGAAATCCCGCGGGATCAGCGCGTTTCTCGTCGACGCCGAGACGCCGGGCTTCGACCGCTCTCGCCACCAGGTGAAGCTCGGCGTCAATGCCTCGGGAACCGTCGAGATCTTCCTGACCGACGTCCGGGTGCCCGAAGAGAACATGCTCGGCAAGCGCGGTGAGGGCTTCAAGATCGCGATGTCGACTCTCGACGGGGGACGCATCGGGATCGCGGCGCAGGCCGTCGGCATCGCGCAGGAGGCCTTCGAGGCCGCGGTCTCCTACGCCAAGGCGCGCCGCGCCTTCGGCAAGGCCATTGCCGAGTTTCAGGTCATCCGCTTCTATCTGGCCGACATGGCGACCGACGTCGACGCGGCGCGGCTGCTGACGCGGCGCGCGGCGGCGGCGAAGGACCTCGCGAAAAAGGGGGGCCGCTTCGGATTCGAGGCGGCGGCGGCGAAGCTGTTCGCCGCCGAGGCCGCGCAGCGCGTGACCACGAAGGCGCTGCAGATCCACGGCGGCTACGGGTACACCAAGGAGTATCCCGTCGAGCGCAACTTCCGGGACGCCCGGATCACGGAGATCTACGAGGGAACCTCCGAGATCCACCGGCTGATCCTCGCCCGCGAGATCTTCAAGGACTCGGGCCTCACGATCGGCTGAGGCCGACGCCGGACACACCGCCATGGCCCAGACCCGAATGTTCCGCGACCGTGTCGTTTCGCTCGAGCAGACGCTCGAGGGAGGCGAGAAGCACCTCGAGCTGCTCAAGGCGCTCTGCCGCGAGGCGTTCCCGGAGTTCGAGTACCAGGAGCACTCCCTCGAGCACGAGCGGGATCTCTTCGTGCTGGATCTCGCGGCGCCGGACGGGCGGCGCAAATCGGTGCGCTGGACCCGCATGGTGCTCTTCGACGCGGAGCGCATCCCGTCGATGGCGTCGGATCCCTCCTCGCCCCTGCGGGAGAAGCTCGTGTCCTATCTGCGGTCGCGCGCGGAGCGGCCCGAGATCGTGGTGACCTTCCGGCATCTCGAGGAGGGTTGGGTCGACACGCCCGAGCCGCGGCGCGAAGGACGCCGGCGCCGGCGCGGTCGCGGCCGTGGGGGCGAGCGGCCCGCGGCGGCGGCCAACGCGGGCGCACGGGGCGATCGCGACGGACGCGATCGGGATCGCGACAGAGATCGCGGGCGCGAGCGGGGCCGCCAGGGAGAGTCGCCACGGCGGGAGGCCTCGACCCCCGGTGGGCCGGGCAGGCCGCGACCCGTGCCTGCCCCCGGCGCTCCAGCACCGGGAGGATCCGGCACGGCGGACGCGCCGGACGCCGCGGCTCCCGGCCGATCGAGCCGACGGCGCTCGCGTCGGCGGCGCCGTGGACGCGGTGGCGGTGGCGGCGGCGGCGGCGGAGCCGGTCCCGCCGCGCCCGGAGCGGCGCGATGAACTTCGAGCCGACGGAAGACCAGCGGCGAATTCGCGACGCCGTGCGCGAGTTTGCCGAGGGCGAGATCGCCCCCGGTATCGCCGCGCGCGAAGCCACGGGCGAGTTCCCCCACGAGATCATCAAGAAGCTCGCCGAAATGGGCGTCATGGGCATGATGGTGCCCGAGGCCTACGGCGGCGCGGGCGCGGACTGCCTCTCCTACATCCTGGCGATCGAGGAGTTGGCCCGCGTCTGCGCCTCGACGGCGGTGATCGTGTCGGTCAACAACTCCGTCGCCTGCTACCCGATCTGGAAGTTCGGCAACGAAGAGCAGAAGAAGACGATCCTGACCGAGCTCGCGTCGGGGCGGGCCCTGGGGGCCTATGCGCTGACGGAGCCGCAGTCCGGCTCGGACGCCGCCAACCAGAAGACCCGGGCGACCAGGGACGGCGACCACTACGTGCTGGAGGGCGCGAAGTCCTGGATCACCAACGCGGGTGAAGCCGACTGGTACGTCGTCATGACCATGACGGATCCCTCCGCGGGCACGCGGGGCATCACGGCCTTCCTGGTCTCGGCGAAGGATCCGGGCGTGAGCGCCGGCGCCCCCGAGGAGAAGATGGGCCTGCGTGCCTCGAAAACCGCCTCGCTGACGCTGGAGGGCGTGCGGATCCCCGCCTCGCGGCGCCTGGGCGAGGAAGGGCAGGGCTTCACGATCGCGATGACGACGCTGGACCATTCGCGCATCGGCATCGCGGCGCAGGGGATCGGGATCGGCCAGGCGGCCTACGAGGCCGCGGTGGCCTACGCGCAAACGCGGGAGACCTTCGGGCGCAAGCTCGCCGAGCACGAGGCGATCGCCTTCCAGGTCGCCGACATGCGCCTTCAGCTCGAGGCCGCGCGTCTCCTGACGTACCGCGCGGCGCGGCTCTCGGAGAAGAGCGGCGTGCGCTTCTCCAAGGAGTCTTCGATGGCCAAGGTCTACGCCACGGAGGCCGCCAACGCGATCGCGGCGCGCGCGGTGCAGATCTTCGGCGGCTACGGCTACTCGCGGGAGTACCCGGTCGAGCGCTACTACCGCGACGCACGCGTCACGACGATCTACGAGGGAACGAGCGAGATCCAGCGCATCGTGATCTCGAAGAACCTGCTCCGGGAGTCGGCGTGAGCCTGCCGACCGAACAGGAGCCGGGGGGAACGGAGTCGACGCCGGAGGAGGCCGAGTGGACACCAGAGCCGGCTTCGGCATCGGCTGCCACGCCCGCGTCCTCCTCGCGACTCGATCGCCCGCGTGCCCGCGAGGCCGTCGTCAAGGAGGCACGCGGCTACACACTCCGGCTCGAGCCGCCCGATCTCGCGCGTCTTCGGGAGCTTCCCGGTGCCCGGGGGCGCAGCGACGAGGAGCTCGGGGAGGAGTTCCTGGCGGGCCACTGCGACCGCTTCGTCTCCGCGCTCTCCGACGACGTGGCGTCGCCCGCGACGATCCGGGTCGTCGTGGACCCCTGGTCACGCCAGGCCTTCCTCGCCCTGGAGAAGACCATCCGCGCGATCGTCAGCTTCTGATCCGGAGTCGGCGATTCGGGAATACGCGGGCGCCTGCCGGCCTTTACCGTCGTCGATGCGTTCCCCTCGTGTCTTCGCCCCGGCGATCCTCCTCTGCGCGATCGCGCCCCTTGCGGCGCCCGCGCAGGAGCGCATCCGCAACCACTTCGACTTCGACAAGGGGTTCGGACAGCCGGGTTACTTCGAGCTCGCCGTCCTGACCGGGGAGGGGAAGGCCAACTGGATGGTCCTCCCCGACACGGAGCACAACCCGCCCTCGACGCCGAACCAGGTCACGCAGACCGAGAACGAGCGGCCCGCCGGCTCCGTTGCGGCGGCGATTCGCCGGACCTATGTCCTGCGCGACGGCACCGTCTCGGTCGCCGTCAAGAGGCAGGCGGGGATTGCGGGCCTGCTGCTGCGGATGGCGGGGGAGAAGGACTACCTGCTCGTGCTGATGGCCCAGGACGGATCGCTGGAGGTGACCGCGACGCGCGGGGGCGTTTCCGCCTCGCTCGCGAAGGGCCGCGCCGCGGCGGAGCGCGAGTGGAACGTGCTCTCGGTCGCGCTCGCGGGCCCGTCGCTGAAGGTGTCGGTCAACGGCGTGCCGGTCCTGGAGGCGATCGATCCCGCCCCAAACGCCGGACGCGCAGGGCTCGCCACGCAGGGTCCGGGCGCGGCGTCCTTCGACGAGTTCGTGCTCGAGATCAAGGAGTAGCGGCGGCGCTCTGCGACTCCGGCTCGATCTTCTCCGCGAAGCGCGCCTTTCCCCCCTCGACCTTCAGGATCACGCCCGGCTTGATCGGGTTGCGCTCCGCGTCGAAGGAGATCGTCCCGGACACTCCGACCCAGTCGCGGGTCGCGGCGATGGCGTCTCGGACGCGCTTGCGCTCGGTCGAGCCGGCGCGACGGATCGCATCGGCCAGCAGCTTCGCCGCGTCGTAGCTGAGCGCGGCGATGGAGTCGGGCTCCACGCCGTGGATCTTCTCGTACTCCGCCACGAAGGTCTGGACGGCGGGCGCCGGGTCCTCGGGGGCGTAGTGGTTGGAGAAGTACGTGCCTTCGACCGCGTCCCCGCCGATCTCGATTAGCTTGGGGGAGTCGAAGCCGTCGCCCCCCAGGAGGACGGCTTCGAGTCCGAGCCCCTTCGCCTGCCGGGCGATCAGGCCCGCATCGGTGTAGTAGCCGGGCACGAACAGGATCTGCGGCTTCGCCTCCCGCAGCGCCGTCAGCTGGGCGGAGAAGTCGCCGTCTCCCTCGGCGTAGCGCTGCTCCGCCACGATCTTTCCGCCCCGGGACGCGAACTCGGCGCGGAAGGCCTCGGCGAGTCCGACGCTGTAGTCGCTCTTGACGTCGACCAGCATCGCCGCCGTTGCCGCCTTGAGCGTGCGCCGCGCGAAGATCGCGAGCACGCGGCCCTGGTAGGCGTCCGTGAAGCAGACACGGAAGATGTAATCGCCCTTCTTGGTGACTTCGATGTTGGTGGAGGTGGGGGCGATCATCGGGATCGAGTAGCGCTGGGCGATCGGGGCGGCGGCGAGCGTCCGGGAGGAGGCCTGCTCGCCGATCAGCGCGACGACATGGTCTCGCGTGATGAGCTTCGAGACCACCGACGCCGCCTCCGCGGCCTCGCCCCGGTCATCCTCCGAGAGGATCTCGATCGGCTCGCCCAGGACGCCGCCGGCGGCGTTGATCTGCGCGGCGGCGAGCTCGACGCCGCGCTTGCCGGACTGGGCGAAGGTCGCCGTGGGGCCGGTCAACGCACCGAAGAAGCCGACGCGGATGCCCCGCGACTGCGGCGCGGTCTCCCCGCCGCATGCGGCGGCGGCGATGGCGAATGCGAGGACTGGACGGAACGCGCGCCTCACGGTGGTCGCGATTCTATCGGGGCGCCGCGGGCTGACAGCGGGTCCCGCGGCTGATAGGCTACGCCGGCTTTTTCCACGGAAGAGAGGATCATGAACGCCTCCAAGACCTACGACGTTGCGATCATCGGGTCCGGCCCGGGCGGCTACGTCGCCGCGATCCGGGCGGCCCAGCTCGGCCTGTCGGTCCTCATCGTCGAGAAGGACTCCCGCCTGGGCGGCGTGTGCACGCTGCGCGGCTGCATCCCGACCAAGGCGCTCCTCCACACCGCCGACCTGCTCGAGGAGGCCCGGCACGGGGGAGACGTCGGCGTGTCCGCCAAGGACATCCGCCTCGATCTCCCGGCGGCGATGAAGCACAAGGAGAAGGTCGTCCGGCAGAGCAGCAACGGCGTCTCCTACCTAATGAAGAAGAACCGGGTCGACGTGATCAACGGCTTCGGCCGACTCGCGGGCCCGGGCAAGGTCTCGATCGCGGCCCCCGACGGTTCCGAGACCACGGTCTCCGCGAAGAACGTCATCGTCGCGACGGGATCGACCCCGCGGTCGCTTCCGGGAATCGAGATCGACCACAAGGCGATCCTCTCCTCCGACTCGATCCTGGATCTGCCCGAGGTGCCCAGGTCCCTGCTCGTGATCGGGTCGGGCGCGGTCGGCGTGGAGTTCGCCTCGATGTACGCGCGCTTCGGATCGAAGACGACGATCGTGGAGGTCTTGCCGCGAATCGTGCCGATCGAGGACGAGGACATCTCCCGCGAGCTCTCCGCGTCGCTCAAGCGCCAGGGGATCGCCGTGCACGCCGACACGCGCGTCGAGCGGGTCACCGCCTCGGACGGGGGAGTCGAGGTGATCGCTCGATCCGCGGGAGACCGCACCGAGAGCTTCAAGGCGGAAAAGATGCTGCTCGCGGTCGGACGCCGCCCCCTTTCGGACGGCATCGGACTGGAGGCGCTCTCCGTCGCGACGGAGAAGGGCTACATCAAGGTCGACGGCGACATGCGGACGAATGTGCCCGGCATCTATGCGATCGGAGACGTCGTTCCGACGCCCTGGCTGGCGCACGTGGCCTCCGCCGAGGGCGTCGTGGCGGTCGAGCACATGGCCGGCAAAGAGACCCGTCCCCTGAACTACGACCAGGTCCCGGGCTGCACGTATTGCGCGCCCGAAGTCGCCTCGATCGGGCTGACCGAGGCGAAGGCTCGCGAGCGCGGCTACGACGTCGCGATCGGAAAATTCCCCTTCACGGCGATCGGGAAGGCCCGCGTCCTAAACGACACCGGCGGGTTCGTGAAGATCGTGGCGGAGAAGAAGTACGACGAGATCCTCGGCGTCCACATCATCGGGCCGCGCGCCACCGAGCTGATCGCAGAGGCCGGCGCGGCCATGCGGCTCGAGGCGACCTCCGAAGATCTCGTCCGGACGATCCACGCCCACCCGACCCTGGCCGAGGCCATCCACGAGGCGGCGGAGGCCGTGTCGGGGCACGCGATCCACATTTGAGACGGCGGGAATCGAAGGGTTCCGTCGGGAATCGAATTCGGGAATCGGGAATGGGTAATGGGTAATCGAGAAGACTGAGCCCGGATCCTTCGATTCCTGATTCCCGATTCCCGATTTCAATTCACGTCCGAACCGATTCCCGCTCTATCCTATTGCGGCCCCCGCGGCACGTCGCCGCTCGACGGCGGCATCATCGGAGGCTGACCCGGGCCCGACTGAGTCGCGTTGGCCGGACCGTAGGCCCAGGTCGCGCCGACCTGATTGTCGTTCCTGGAGTTCGGCTGGCCCACGCTCTGACCCGGCACCTGCGTCCCGTCAAAAGTCGGGTTGTAGGGGCGGCTGGGGTCCATCGCCGCCATCCCCTCGGGCGTCGACCCCGGGCCCACCGGCCCTTTCGTCGGGCCGGCAGCGGCGGCTTCGGCCACGTTCGATGCGGCGGCGCCGCGCGGCGTCCCGGCGGCCAGACCGATGTCCTTGGTCGCTCCTGGCTTCAAGCCGGCCGTCGACGCGGCAGCGGGTGCGACCGGAACGATGCGCGCCACCGAGCTGGAGGCGAGGCTCATCAAGGCCTTGTCGGGGTGGCGGGGGAACACGATCAGCGTTCCCTTGATCGTCGGACGCTCCGCCGCCCAGACGCTCTGCGCGCCCTTGATGTCGATGCGATAGAGAGTTCCCTTGGCCGGGGCGGCCTTTGCCACCGGCGCGGCCGACGCGGCGCCGGTCTGAGCCGCGGCCGCGACGGCAATCGCGAGGCAAAACATAGCGGATGCGACACTTACGAGAAGCGGTCGGTGTCTCATGACACACCCCCGGACGGTATTATGCTCCCTCCCCGCCTCCTCCGGAGCAGCCGCCGTGGCCCCGGGGGCTCGGGCGGCGGGCCGAGTGGGGCGGGAACGCCGGAAAACGGCTTGCCGGCTCGGAGCCACCGTTGACCGGCGTCGGCGCGCCTGGTGGGGCAGACGCACGTAGGTCACTGGCACAGGAGGGGGAATGGCGACCGAGGAGTCGGGGGGGCGTCCGGGCATGTCGGGGGCATCGACGCCCGCCCGGAGCGCCGACCTGGCGTCCCTGAAGATCTCGCGGGAGCCGGCCGGCGAGCGGGGGTCCCGAACCGCGTGGCTCCTGCTTCTGGCCCTTCTCGTGGTCGGGGCCGGCCTCGCGGCGTACTTCTTCACCAACACGGGTCTTCGCCCGAAGAAGGTCGAGGCGGTCACCGCCTCGCTCGTCACCGAAGGCCAGGCGTCGACGCTGCTCTCGGCCACCGGCTACGTCGAGGCGGAGCGCAAGGCGGACCTCTCCCCCAAGATCACGTCCCGGATCATCGAGCTCAACGTGACCGAGGGATCGCGGGTGAAGACGGGGGACGTGATCGCGCGGCTGGACCGCACGGACCTCGAGGCGCAGCGCGCGGAGGCGGAGGCGGGCTGGATCAACGCGAAGGCCGAGCTCGACCGGCAGCAGTCGCTCTTCGACCGCGACCTCGCGCCGAAAGCCGCCCTGGACGCCGCGCTCGCGCAGGAGCGCACGACCCAGGCGCGAGTCCGCTACGTCGACGCCCTGCTCGACTACACGATCATCCGCGCGCCCTTCGCGGGCGTGGTCACCGCCAAGCGGGCGTTCGTCGGCGAGGCGGTCTCGCCGTTCGGGTCCTCGCCGTCGGGTGGCGGATCCGGCGGCGCGATCGTGACGCTGGTGGAGTTCTCGACGCTCTATGTGGGCGCGGACGTCAACGAGGCGAACCTCTCGAAGCTGAAGCCGGACCAGCCCGCGGAGATCAGCCTCGACGCGGCGCCGGATCGGGTCTACCACGGACGCCTGCGCCAGATCGTGCCGACCGCGGATCGGCAGAAGGCGACGGTCCGGGTCAAGGTGAACTTCCTGGACCCGGACGACCGCGTCCTGCCGGACCTCTCCGCGCGCGTCAACTTCACCTCGGCGCCGACGCAAGGGAAGGAGGCGCGCTCGCGCGTGCTCGTGCCGCGGTCCGCGATCGCCGAGGTGGATGGAAAGGCCGGGGTCTTCCGGATCGTGGACGGTGTGGCGATCTTCAAGCCCGTGACGACGGGCGGCGAGGTCCAGGGTCAGGTGGAGGTGACGGCCGGCTTGCAGGGGGGCGAACGGCTCGTGTCGCTCTCGGAAGGAGTCCGGATCAAGGACGGGGACAAAGTCCGCGTCGAAGGGCAGGAGTGAAATGGCCGAACCGCTGATTCGCATCGAGAACGTCGAGAAGGTCTACCACCGGGAAAAGATCGAGATCCCGGTCCTGACGGGTCTGTCGCTGGACATTCCCGAGGGGGAGTACGTCGCCCTGATGGGACCGTCGGGATCGGGCAAGACGACGCTGCTGAACCTCATCGCGGGGATCGACCAGCCCACGCGGGGGCGCATCACGATCGGCGGGCGCGACATCGCGACGCTGGGCCAGACGGAGCTCGCGAAGTGGCGCTCCCACACGATCGGCTTCATCTTCCAGCTCTACAACCTGATCCCGGTCCTGACCGCCGCCGAGAACGTCGAGCTGCCGCTCTTGCTCACGCCGCTGAAGAAGGCGGATCGCCGCAAGCACGTGCAGACCGCCCTATCGATCGTCGGCCTGGGCGATCGGATGGACCACTACCCGCGCCAGCTCTCGGGAGGTCAGGAGCAGCGTGTCGCGATCGCCCGCGCGATCGTCTCCGACCCGAAGATCCTCGTCGCCGACGAGCCCACGGGCGATCTGGACGCCCGCTCCGGCGAGGAGATCCTCTCGCTGCTGAGGCGGCTCAACTCGGAGTTCGGCAAGACGATCGTGATGGTGACCCACGACCCGAAGGCGGCCGCGACCGCGCACCGCATGGTCCACCTCGACAAGGGCGTGCTCCACACCGACGAGCAAACGGAGGCGGGCGCCGGGAGGCGGGCATGAAGTACTTTCGCCTGGTCTGGCGGAACGTCTTCCGCAAGAAGCTTCGGACGACGTTGACCGCGACCTCGATCGTCCTGGTCCTGACCCTGATCGTGATTCTCTCGTCGCTGCTGGCGGCGATGCAGGCCGATCCCTCGGGAGGGAAGGGGGCCAACCGTCTGGTCGTGCAGCACGCGACCGGGCTGGGCAACTTCCTGAACCTCTCCCAGCGCCAGCGCATCGAGCAGATCCCCGGCGTGATCGCGGTCTCGCCGCAGATCTGGTTCGGAGGCGTGTACAAGGACGACCGGCCCGAGAACTGGTTCGGCCAGCTCTCGTGCGATCCCGAGATCTACTTCGACAAGGTCTTCGACGACGCGACGATCGACCCGGCCGTCAACGCCGAATGGAAGGCGACCCGCCAGGGGTTCGTGGCCGGACAGAAGATCGCCGACAAGTTCGGATGGAAGAAGGGGGAGCACATCACGCTGAAGGGCACCTACATCCCGCTCACGCTGGATCTCGTCTACGTCGGTCACTTCAATTCCGGCGACGAGACGAACATCTTCTTCCACAACGAGTACCTGAACCAGGCGAGCTGGTTCGGTGCGAACAAGGTGACCGGCATCTACTACCTGAGGGTCGACCGCGGCGATCGCGTCGGGGAAGTCGCCGCGACCATCGATCGGATGTTCGAGAACAGCGACGTGCCGACGAAGACGCTGACGGAGAAACAATTCGCGCTGCAATTCCTGGAGATGATGGGCAACGTCAAGCTGCTGATCAATGGCATCTCGCTGATCATCCTGGTGGCGGTCACCTTGATCGTCGCGAACACCATCGCGATGTCGGCCCGCGAGCGCGTCACGGAGATCGCCGTCATGCGCACGCTGGGCTTCGGGCGCGGGCACGTCCTAGGCTTCATCCTGTCCGAAGCGGTGCTGATGTCGTTGCTCGGAGGGATCCTCGGCGTGGCGCTGGCCAAGTTCTTCTTCATCCCGATGCTCGTCGCGGTGGGAAACAAGACCGCGATCTCGATCTGGCTGACGAACTTCAAAGTCTCCCCGCAGACCCTCGCCTTCGCCTTCGCCGTTTCGGTCGGTGTCGGGATCCTCGCGGGATTCCTTCCGGCGATCCAGTCCTCGCGCGCGAGGATCGTCGACGGCCTTCGGCAGGTGGTGTAGCCGTGAAGATCCCCCTGAAATACAACATCCGCAACCTCGTCACGCGCAAGGTCTCGACCGGCATGACGGCCTTCGTCATCGGGCTCGTGGTCGCGGTGTTTCTCTGCGTCCTGGCGCTCGTGCAGGGCGTCACCCGGACGCTCTCCGTGATGGCCTCGGAGCGCAACGTGCTCGCGATGCGCGTCGGCTCCCAGGCGGAGATGCAGAGCGTCATCACGCGTGAGCAGGCGGACCAGATCCCTTCGCTGGCGGGGATCGAGCGCGGCGCGTCGGGCACGCCGCTCGTCTCACCCGAGCTGATCACGCTCGTCAACATTTCTCGCGCGGATGGCAAGACGAAGTCCAACGTCCAGATCCGCGGCATGGCGCCGATCGGCATCGAGATGCGGCCCAACGTCCGGATCGTGGACGGCCGGGTGTTCCACCAGGGCTCCAACGAGGCGATCGTCTCGAAGAACCTCTCCCGGCGCTTCGCGAGCATGAATCTCGGCGACACGCTCGCCTCCGGCAGCTTCCGCTGGGTCATCGTGGGGCTCTTCGACGCGGAGGGCAGCGCCTACGAGTCGGAGGTCTGGACCGATGTCTCGGATTTGCAGCAGCAGGTCAAGCGCAACATCTACTCCTCGGTGTTCGTGCGCATGTCCGACGCGGACTCCGCTCGCCGCTTCATCGAGACCATCAAAGGAGACCAGCGGCTGAAGCTCGAGGGCAAGACCGAGCGCAAGTACTACGACGAGCAGATGATCACGGGCGCCCCGATCAAGGCCCTGGCGTTCATCGTCGGCATCTTCACGGCGATCGGCGCCGCCTTCGGTGCCATGAACACCATGTACGCGCAGGTCTCGGCGCGGACCCGGGAGATCGGCACGCTGCGGGCGATCGGATTCTCGCGGCGCTCGATCCTCTCCTCGTTCGTCATCGAGTCCCTGCTGCTCTGCCTCATCGGCGGGGTGCTCGGGGTCCTCTTCGCGTTCCTGGCGTTCCAGCTCTTCCTGACCGAGCCGACCGGCACGACGAACTTCCGCACCTTTTCGGAGGTGCTGTTCAACTTCCGCATGACGCCTCCGCTGATCGCCGGCGGGCTGGTCTTCGCGCTCGCGATGGGCCTCTTCGGCGGCTTCTTCCCCGCGTTCCGTGCCGCGAGGCTGAAGATCGTCAACGCGCTTCGGGAGGTGTGATTCCTCCTTGACCGCCGAGCGGTATTAGTACATAGTACTTATATGACTCGAAAGCTCGTTCGCATCGGAAGCTCGCTCGCCGTGACCCTGCCCGCGGACGCCGTGAAGGAGCAGAAGCTGAAGGCAGGCCAGTCCGTGGACGTCTCGGTGCATCCGACGACGGGCGCGATCGTGATTCGGGCGGGCGTGCGCTACTTCGAGGACGGCAAGGTCACCAAGCGGTTCCGGGAGATGGCCGAAAAGGTCGCGGAAGGGTACGACGAGGCATTTCGGAATCTGGCCAAGTAGGTGACGCACTATCTCTCGGTCGCACAGATCGAGGCGTTGCACGCAATCCAGATCGAGCGTTATGGGGGCGCCTCCGGCATCCGCGACCGCGGGGGCATGGAAGCCGCCGCCGCTCGGCCCGCGATGACGTTCGGAGGCGATGACCTCTACCCGGACATCCCGTCCAAGGCCGCGGCGCTGCTGCATTCGCTGGTCATGAACCCTCCCTTTCGGGACGGGAACAAGCGAGTAGGCGCGCACGCGCTCCTGGCGTTCCTCGGGGCAAACGACATGGCACCCCTGTTTGGCGCAAGAGAGCTCGAGGAGACCGTGATGGCCGTCGCGCGCGGCGAGATGGACATCGAGCCGCTGACGATCTGGCTGCGGCAGCGGATCGCGCGGCGCGACTGACCGGGGCGGTCGTGCGCCTGCGCTTCTTCGGCACGCGGGGATACGTCGAGGAGTCCTCGCCGACGCACCGGCATCACTCCGCCTTCACCGTCGAAGCGGAGGGCTTCCGGCTTCTCTGCGACTTCGGCGAGTCGCACAAGGGAACGCTCCCGGCGATCGCGCCGGACGCGATCTGGATCTCCCACGCGCACCCGGACCACTCCTGGGGGCTCGAGGAGGGCAGCCAGGTCCCCGTCTACGCCTCGGCAATCACGCACGAGATCACCGCTCGCATGCCGCTGTCGCGGCGCGTCGCGGTCGCGCCGGGCGTCGGGCAGCAGGTCGGCCCGTTCCGGCTGACGGGATATCCCGTGGCGCACTCCGTGCGCTGCCCCGCGATGGCGGTGCGCCTGGAGTCTTCCGGCGCGACGCTGGTCTACTCGGGCGACATCGTCGCGTTCGAGGATCCGGCGGCGGTGCTGAGCGAGGCGGATCTCTACGTGGGCGACGGCTCCACGCTGAAGGGCTCGCTCGTGCGCCGGCACGCCTCGGGGGCCTTGCTCGGCCACACGACGGTGCGGGCCCAGCTCTCCTGGCTCGCGAAGGCGCGCGTGCCGAGGGCGGTCTTCTCCCACTTCGGGAAGGGGCCGATCGAGATGGGGGACGAGGCCGTGCGGGATGCCCTGGTCGCGCTGGCGAAGGAGAAGGCGCCGGAGTGCCGCGTCGAGGCGGCGGCAGACGGGTGGGAAACCGCGGTCTCGCCGCAGATTGCGGGCGGCTAGGTCTCGGTCACGACGCCCGCCGGGACCGAGACGTCGGCGGACGGCTCGCGCGATGGCTCCGGGCCCGTGGCCAGAACGGTCCGGCGCGATTCTTTCGCCCGCTTGACGAGGGCGAGCAGTGCGCCGGCCATCATCACGTAGAAGCCTCCCCAGACCAGTGAGATCAGCGGCTTGTCCGTGACCTCGACGGAGAGCGACTCCTTCGTCGCCGCCTGGTACTCGCGGGCCGGGTCCTTCGCGATGCCCTCGAGGTGCAGGACCACCGCGCCATCGTTGGGCGAGACCGACACGATGCGCATGCGCGAGCCTGCCGCGCCCGGGATTTCTTTTTCCTCCGCGATGGCCTCGCGTCCGTCGAGGAAGAACTCGTAGCGCATCTGGAGATCCTGCCTCTGACCGTCGGGCGGCACGAGAATCAGATCCGCCAGAACGAGGATCTTCTTCTCGCCCCGCATCATCGCGGCGCGGTCCGCCTGGAAGTCGTCGAAGGTGAAGGCGATTCCCTCGATCTCCTGGGTGGTTCCCTTCGCGAGGCGGACCTCGAAGCCCCGGCGTTCTGGCTGTCCCGGATCGTAGGCCTGCGGCGTCAGGTAGAAATCCGCGACCGGCGTGCTGCGGATGTCCGGGTTTGCCATGAGCTGGTTGGTCTTCGTGTTGATGTACATCTTCGGGTAGGCGTACCAGCTCTTGCCCTTCGCGGTCTCGACCTTGACCTCCATGGCCTGCTTGCGCGTCGCGGTCCCGGCCACCACGCGCTGGAAGGTCAGCGTGGCGTCGCCGACCTTGACGGGCTCGCCGACCGGAAGCGTCGCCTTGCGCACGGTCGCGTAGACGCCCGAGACCACGACCCCCGCCAGCATGATGCCGACGCCGACGTGGGCGAGGTAGCCGCCCGCGCCACCGAACTTCCCGTTCCGGGCCTTGCGCAGGACCGCGCGCAAGTTCATGTCGGCGGCCGCGAAGGCAAGAAACAAGAGCAGCAGCGGCAGCGGGTCGTGCGCCCCCAGGACGAAAGCCAGGGCCGCCGCGACGAGCCCCACGAGCAGCGAGCGCCGCGACTCCCGCACGAGCTCCGCGGTCGGCGTTCCCTTCCAGGAGACGAACGGGACGAGACCCACGAGCAGCAGCAGCAGGACCGCCGCCGGAGTCGCGGTGACGTTGTAGAAGGAGGTCCGCACCTGCGACGGGGTCGACGACAGCCGCGTGATCAGGGGAGCCGACGTCCCCAGCAGGATCACGAGGCCCAGAGCCACGAAGGCCGCGATCCCGATCACGAAGAGCACCGATCGGGAGAGCAGCGGCGGCTCCTCTTCTTCGACGACCGGGACCGCCCGCCAGCGCCACACGATCGCGGCGACGGAGAACGCCAGGAATCCCAGCAGGATCGCGACGAGCCAGCCCGTGATGCCCAGGTCCACGAAGGAGTGGACGGAGAAGTCTGCCAGGATTCCCGAGCGCGTCAGGAACGTCCCGTAGAGGATCGTCAAAAACGCCAGACAGGCCAGGATCAGGTTGATCCGGCGGTGGCGCTTGCGCGAGCGCTGCAGGAACATTCCGTGCACGAGCGCCGCGGTGAAGAGCCAGGGCACGAGGCTCGTGTTCTCCACGGGATCCCATCCCCAGTAGCCGCCCCAGCCCAGCGTCTTGTAGGCCCAGTAGCCACCCATCAGGATCGCCGTGCCGAGCGTGAAGAAGGTCACCAGCGCCCACGGGATCGCCCGGGTCACCCAGCCGTCCCAGCGCCGCTTCCAGAGCGCCGCGATCGCGAACGCGAAGGGAACCGAGAGCGACGCGAAGCCGATGAACATCACCGGCGGGTGGATCACCATCCACGGATCCTGCAGCAGCGGGTTCAACCCGACGCCGTCCTCCGGGACGGGCGGCGGGAGGATCTTGAAGGGCGACTGCTTGCAGAGGATCGCGACGACTCCCAGGAACGTCGCGAGGTAGATCGCCATCACGGGGGCTTCCTGTTCGCGCGCGCTGCGCCAGACGAACAGTCCGATCAGCGAGCCCCAGAAGAGCCAGAGCAGGAACGAGCCTTCCTGGCCGCCCCAGAAGCTCGAGAGCAGGTAGTGGAAGGGGAGCTCACGGCTGGAGTAGGAGTTGACGTAGGACACGTCGAAGCGGTGCTGAAGGATCAGCGTCATCAGCACCGCCGAGGCCGACACGATGCAGACGGTGTAGGCAGTGTAGAGCTGGCGGGCGAGCGGCAGCAGCTGCGGCCGGTCGCGGTCCGCGCGCAGGTACACGATCAGCGAGGCCGTTCCGGAGATCAGGGCGCCCCAAAG